>CAYXHS010000055.1:0-7512 GCA_964465105.1 uncultured Nitrososphaeria archaeon | reverse complement strand
GCTGAGTATTGGATTAAGAGAATCCCAGGGCTTAACTGCGGAAGATGCAAGTATGGGTCATGTAAAGAGCTCGCCGAGGCTATCAGGAGAGGGGAGGCGACGATTAGGGAATGCGTCATGAGGAGCTTCCATTCTGCGAAGATAACCATAGACTTGGAAGAAATCCCCCTCGGACCATGGCCTCAGCAGCTTCTATGCGAGCTGATAAAAGGCTTCGTGAAATCCCTTAAGCTCAGGGGCATGGATCTGGAGAAAGCCGAGAAGATACTTGTTGAGGTAAATTTGAGGAGTGGTAAGTGAAGAGCGTCGGTGAAGATAGCATGGCAGCGATACTTCAAGGACTTCAGTTTCAGCCTGGAACCAGCGTGATCCACAGGCTCGATCCCAGGGTCAAGCTCCTAATATCGACGACTCTTCTCCTTACCGCTTTACTTTACTCAGAAATAACCATAACGTCGATAGTCATAGCGGCTGAAGCGATCCTCGCAGCGGTCAGCGGGACCATTAGAAGATGGATTAAGACCGTTTATGGTGCTGCTCCTCTGGTGGCTGCGGTCTTCGCCATGAACTATCTGGTATGGGCGTTCCAAGAAGGAGCATACTATGATCCGGTTGTTTTGTACAGGTCTTTCGCCGCATCGTATAGGCTGATTGCTTTCCTGGCTTCCTTCTCGATATTCTTCTTGACGACCACTCCAGAGGAGCTTGGAATGACGCTCACCAAGCTCAGAATACCCTACATGTATTCCTTCGCCTTCATCTCGGCGATAAGGTTTACCCCTATCCTCGCTGAGGAGCTGCAGTCGATAATGGATGCGCAGAGATCTAGAGGTCTTGAGCTCGATAAGGGTGGGCCTATAAGTAGAATCAGGAGATATATTCCGATACTCGTCCCCTTGATCGTGAACGTCTTGAGAAGAAGCTACGACCTCGCCGAGGCCATGGAAGTAAAATGCTTCGGGGCGTCGAAGAAGAGAACCTTCCTGAAAGAGCTTAAGATGAATCCGAAAGACTATTTCATCTCGGCCGCCTCGATTCTCTGCCTGGCAGCCTCGATATACGTGAGGTTTTTCCTGAAGCTTAGCCTGCTTTAGCCGTCAAACATGAGAGCGGAGGAGGTCTGAACACTGGTTAGGGAAGACTTAATATGGTCACCGTGGATTCAAGCTTGATAGGATATGGTTGGGATAGGCGTTGCATCGGGGATAATCTTGATCGTGCTCGGGCTTGCGGTAGCATTCTTGGGGAGAAAGCTGGTTAAAGTTGTTTTCTTCCTGATCGGAGGAGTCATAGGCGCACTTCTAGCGCTCATAATCGCCCCCATGTTCCTCGCACCTCCATACACCTACCTGCTAGCCATAGTCGGATTCGTGATAGCCGGCCTGATATTCTACCTATTGCTGCCATTTGGGGCAGGGCTCTTAGCGGGTGTAGCAACGTTCCTACTTCTCAGAGGATTAGTGGACCTGATACTCGCCGTGATCCTAGCCCTAATAGCCTTGATAGTGGTCGTGATTCTCTTCAATAAGATCCTCTCGGTTGCAACGGCCTTCCTCGGATCCCTGATCTTCGTGGTGGGGCTAGGCCAGGTCGGAGTGGTTCTCCCAGAGTTTCTCCAGCTCATCCTGATTGCCTTGATAACGGTCTTGGGGTCGATAGTGCAGCTCAAGACCTAGATCGGGCGAGCCTGTAGGCGAGCTCAGCGGCGTGGATCGGATCATCCGTGAAATGGGCCCTAACGACCCTCCTATGATCGAGATACCCGTCCTCGCAGAACTCCTCTAGCCTATCTGAAGGATATCCAGTTCCAGTCAGGATTATCAGAGGCTTAGCGTAGATGTAGGCCAAGAACGCTTCTAGGATGGTTCCCGCCCCTCCTCCCAAGATCACCATGGCGTCGCAGCTTCTGGCGAGAGGTATGCTTCTCATCTGATAGGTCGACCCGCTGCGTATGGTGATCACGTTATATGGGCTATACCTAGAATGCTTCTCATCGATGAACTCATCTTCGAGCGGTATTATTCCTAGGGTGAGCCCGCCTCTCTCAACGAACTCCTTGCAAGCGATCTTCATCAGCCCACCATCTCCACCGCTCATCAGCATGACCTCATCCCTATACTTCGAGAGAGCTTCAGAAAATCTCCTAGCCTTCTCAGCGGCTATCGGGCTCGGATTCGGATCGCTTGATCCGCCGATCGCTATCAGAAACTTTCTAAGCATGAAAAGGGAGTTACTTGTTCTTAGATAAAAATTGTTTTAGGGGGTGTTTGCCCTTACTCGGGCTCAACCTTTACCTCAAGCTCAGGCTTGACTCCAGCCTTCTCGAAGAGTATTCCGACTGGGCAGATCTCCATGGTCAGCCTGAGAACGGTCTCAACATTCTCCTTGCTGGCGCTGGTCTTGATCGTTAAGACTCCCTTAACCTCTTCGATCGTCTTCTCCCCCTTCTTAGCCTCCAAGTCAACCCTGAGACCGCTATACTTCAGCCTCCTCTTCTCAGCGACTATCGAGAATATCGTGGTTATGCATCCCGCCAAGGCCATCGGGAGAAGCTCCAAAGCGGTCGGCCCCGTGTCATCCCCATTATTCTCGGGCGGAAGGTCTACGACGACGCTATGCCCCCTTCCATTGTCTAGGACGCTTCTGTACTTTGAGATCCATATGGATGTCGCTTTCATACGCTCAATCTTATATGACCATCAAATATATCTTCCTCGAAGTAGTCGATCGCTTTGAAGAGCCTGGAGGGCTGATGGCGGTGGATGCGCGGGAGAGGATTAGGCGAGAGCTTCGAGCTGGATTAGATGACCTCGATGAAAGGATACGAGAAGCCGTGAGCAGGTATCTGAGAGGCGAGCTCAGCCTCCGAGAGTATCTCGACTTGAGATCTCGGCTTGAAGCTGAGAAGGAGAAAAAGGTTTTAGAAAATTTGAGGAGGTTTCACTCTCCGAAAAGCGGCACACGGCCTAGATAGTTCATCAATATCCTCATCAGGTCTATTCCCCTTATCCTGCACAGGGCTCCTTTGGCGCATGAGAGTTCATCGAACCTCTTGACATCATCCCTTCTCACATCAGGCCCCATTATCGCCAATGGAACCGGATCCCCCTTATGCTCTCCGATCTCGCTGGGAGTTGTGTGGTCGCCGGTCAGGGCTAGGTAATATCCTTCAGCTTGAACCTCATCCACTAGAGGGGTGAGCTCTCTGGAAATCCACTCTATGACCTCGACCTTTCTTCTCGGATTCTTGTCATGGCTCACGGTGTCGGTCGCCTTTACGTGGAGAAAGACTAGGTCATATTCCTTCAAGGCTTTTAGAGCTGCCTCAATCTTTCCCTTGAGGTTCGTGTTAACGGTTCCATTAGCTCCTGGGACGTTGATCAGGTCGAATCCGACGGCCTTCGCAACGCCCTTATACAATCCTCCTCCAGCGATCGCAGCAGCCTTCACTCCCCAGATCTTAGTTATCGGCTCTATGTTCGGCAGGGTTCCAGCCCCCCTGGGAAGCAGTATGTTTGCGGGCTTAAGCCCCTTCTCGACTCGAGCCCTATTTATCGGGTGCACCTTCAGGATCCTCTCCGCCTTCTCTAGAAACTCTTGAAGAGCCTTCGCCGTTCTTTCCGCCTCAGGGCTATCGTCAAGAGGCTTCGGGATCGGGGGCTTCACTCCAGTCTTATGTAGATCAACGTCTGAGATGCGTCTCGAGAGCCCTTCTCCTCGGAGAACCAAGACTCCCCTATGCTCGGATGAGTGGTGGAATATCGGCTGAACGCCGCTCACGCTCTCAATCCTTATTTCCTTCAAGGCTTCAGCAAGCTTTCTCGCCTCATCGCTGCTTATCCTCCCAGCTCTCCGATCGACTATGACCCTATTATCGTCTATCGTGGCGAAGTTGCATCTGAAGGCCACATCTCCAGGCTGAAGGTCGACTCCAACCCCCAGAGCCTCGAAAGCCCCTCTCCCAGGATAGCATTTGAACGGATCGTAGCCGAAGAGCGCGAGATGAGCGGTGTCGCTTCCAGGAGGCTGACCAGGTGCGATGACATCCATTATCCCGCATTCTCCCTCCGAGGCGATTCGGTTGAAGGTCTCAGCCTTCGCGGCTTGGAGGGGTGTTAGGCCAGCTAGCGTCTTCGTCGGCCGATCTCCTAGACCATCGCATACCACGAGAACTGCCTTCATTTCAGCTTAAGGGGATTTGAGGAAGCTTTAAACATCAATTTCCTCCGTGAAGAAGGGAGAACCGAGCCTCTCTAATACCTTGAGCCGAATCCAAGGTGCTTAACTAATATAGCGCCCTCTCCTTCTGATCAAGAGGTCCTAGTGTGGATTCGAGCTTTCTGGTCATAGGTTCTGGAGCCGGCGGAGCCACGGTTGCAAAAGAGCTTGCATCTCGGGGAGCAAAGGTCACGGTCGTGGAGAAGGGTGGAATGAATAAGCTGGGTACCTCTTGGAGAGCTCTAAAGTTCTATTCGGGGAGCTTCAGGCCTGGAGAGATGTCAGCTGAGGGGACAGAGCTTCTGAGAACGATCATGATTGGTGGATCGACGATGGTTACCCTCGGAAATGGGGTCAGGGCGCTTCAAACCGAGCTAAGGGATGCTGGAGTAGACATAGATAAGGAGCTTAAGGAGGCTGAACGCGAGCTGAAGGTCGTCGCGACGCCTGAAAGCTTCTTCGGGGCAAGGACGAGGATTCTGAGAGATTCCTCGATAGAGCTCGGATACGATGTTAAGCCCATGCCGAAGTTCGTGGACTTCAAGCGATGCAGGATGTGCGGCGCATGTGTATTGGGATGCAGGTATGGTGCGAAGTGGACTTCTCTTAACATGCTCGGCGAGGCCAGGAAAATGGGGGCTAAGCTGATAAGAAATGCTGAAGTAGAGAAGGTTATTCAAAAGGGAGGAGAAGTAAAGGGAGTTCAGGTGAGAGATTCTTCTGGAGTTCATGAGATCGATGCTCAAAAGATAGTATTAGCAGCTGGAGGACTTGGAACGCCGCCAATCTTGCAGAAATCTGGGCTAGATGCAGGTGAAGGCCTCTTCGCCGACCTCTTCGTGGTCACCTACGGCCTTTTGGATAAACGGGGGATGGGCGAAGAGATCGGCATGGCGACAGTCATAGATGAGTTCCATGAGAATCACGGCTTCATAATATCCCCGATAATGGATGTGAAGCTCGACATGCTTCTCTCCTTCCCCCTATCGAAGAAATCAATCGCCTTCAAGAGGGATAGGCTCCTAGGATTGATGACGAAGATAGCTGATGATCCTTCTGGAAGAGTGCTTCCAAGCGGAAGGATCGAGAAACCAGTAACCAGCAGCGACCTGAAGAAGCTTGAAAAGGGGATTGAGGTCTCCGAGCAGATACTCGGCCAAGCAGGCGCCGAATCCAAGTCGATATTTGTCTCGAAGGTTCGAGGAGCGCATCTTGGTGGGACGGCCGCCCTAGGAAGGATCGTGAATAAAGACTTCGAGACCGAGATAAGCGGCTTATACGTGTGTGATGCGAGCATCCTCCCATACGCTCCAGGAAACCCTCCAGTCCTGACGATAGTAGCCTTGGCGAAGAAGCTGAGCTCGAAGCTGGCAGGCGCGTAATTCTTCCCTCAGATATGGCCAGTTGGCTAAAAGCCGATCCTCAACTCTATTTGAGAACGTGCTTCATCGCTCCGACGTTAAAGCTATCAGGCGGTTTGATCCCTGAGGGCTATGAGCTCTGAGTGCCCGAAGTGCGGAGGAGATATGATGAACTTTGAGAAAAGCCTTTCTGCGAGAATAGGCCCTTTCTCCGTGAAAAGCCTTTTACCATCCGAGCTTCAGGAATATGAGTCAGTCGAGGTTAGGATCTGCCGAAGCTGCGGCTATATGGAGCTATACTGGAAAAGGGGTTAGGGCTCTAAGAGTGCTCTACTATAATCTTCTCCACCTTCTTTAAGGCGAAGTCGATGAGCTTTCGGATGGGTAGCTTGCGCTCGATCTCCTCCACGACCTCGAGCTTTGCGGCCGTTACCTGCCTCCTGGGGACGAAGAGAGTGCAGCAATCCTCCTGAGGCTTTATCGAGATCTCATAGGTTCCTATGCTCTTCGCTAAGCTCGTTATCTCCTCCTTGTCAAATCCTATTAACGGTCTCAGGACGGGGATCGTAACCGCCGAGTCTATGACCCTAAGGTTTTGGAGGGTTTGAGAAGACACCTGACCTAAGCTCTCTCCAGTTACCAAAGCTTCAGCCTTCTCCTCCTCGGCCAGCCTCTCCGCGATCCTGAGCATGAACCTCCTATACAGAATCACCAGATATCTCGGGTCTACTCTCGTCCTCAAGTACGTCTGAACTTCGCCGAAGGGGATCAGGTATAGCGTGCTCGGAGACTGGTATCTGCTGAGAATCCTTACCAGCTGAACCGCCTTGTGGGCGCTCGCCTTAGAAACTATCGGAAAGCTGTGGAAATGAGCGTATATGATCTCGACTCCGTTTCTCAGCATAAGGTAGGATGAGACTGGCGAGTCTATTCCGCCTGAGATCAGGGAGACTGCCTTCATCGCTTCTCCGAAACCAACCTCTCAAGCCCGCCTATTTAGCATACTTCTCGAAGATCTCAGCCAGCGAGCGGATAACGTAGTCGACCTCTTTAGGCTTGGTCCATCTCCCAATACTGAGCCTGAGACCGCTCTTAGCCTGCCTTTCATTCAACCCTATTGCTAGGAGGACGTGGCTGGGCTCGAGTTTCCCGCTTGAGCACGCTGAGCCTGTTGAGGCGGCTATCCCACGCTCCTCAAGCTCTATCATAAGCCTCTCCCCATCGATGAACTCAAGCCAGAAGCTCGCTATCGTAGGAAGCCTCTTCTCGGGATGACCTGTCAGGTGCGCTCCATCTATTTCAGAGATCCCCTCGATGAGCCTCTCGCATAGCCCTCGCAGTCTCTCAACTTCCCTTCCCATTTCCTTCTCGGCGATTCTGCAAGCTTCAGCGAAGCCGACCGCCCCCGCGACGTTCACCGTGCTGGACCTCAAGCCATGCTCATGGCCTCCACCATGTAGAAGAGGCTCAAGCTTAACTCCCTCCCTCACGTAAAGTGCTCCTATGCCCTTCGGCCCATAGATCTTGTGACCGCTCATAGTCAGCAGATCGACGTTAAGCTTCTTCACATCTATCGGAAGCTTTCCTAGGCTCTGAGCAGCATCAACATGAAAAATCACATTCTTCTCCTTGCAGATCTCCCCGATCTCCTTGATGGGCTCGATAGTCCCAATCTCATTATTCGCATGCATTATCGAGACAAGGATAGTGTCCCGCCTGATCGCCTTCTCGACCTCAACGGGATCAACCACCCCATTCCTATCGACCTTGAGATACGTCACCTCGAATCCGTTTCGCTCAAGCCATCTACAAGGCTCCAAGACGCTCAGATGCTCGATCAGCGATGTTACCACGTGCCTTCCCTTATCCTTGTTCGCCAGCGCCACCCCCTTTATCGCGAGGTTGTTGCTCTCGGTCGCGCTGCTCGTGAAGA
>CAYXHS010000054.1:0-7582 GCA_964465105.1 uncultured Nitrososphaeria archaeon | reverse complement strand
GCCTTTACGTTTAGCACTGTCTCCCTTTTCTGCTCGGCCATCGCCTCCTCAGAATACCATCCTATATGCGGTGTCAGGATCACGTTCTGCATCTCGAGAAGTGGGCTATCTGCTGGCAGAGGTTCCTTCTCGAATACGTCTAAGGCGGCTCCCAAAACCTTTCCACTTCTTAAAGCGTTTATCAGCGCCCTTTCATCTATGACTGCTCCTCTGGAGGTGTTGACGATGAGAACTCCGTCTTTCATGAGCTTGAAGGCTCCTTCATCCAAGAGATGATAGGTTTCCTCCGTCAATATTACGTGGATCGAGATCACATCGGAGCGTGAGAGAAGCTCTTGGAGATCCACCCTCTCGACCGAAAGCTCCTTGAACATTTCGTCGGGAACATAGGGGTCATAACCTAGTATCCTGCATCCGAAGGGGCGAAGCCTTCTGGCAACAGTTCTTCCGATCCTGCCGAAGCCGATGAGCCCGATCGTCAGGGAAGATATCCTCCTAAGGGCTCCGAAGCGCTTTCTAATTACTTCGATGTCGCTTCGTAGATCACGCCATCCAACCCGTCTCAGCTCCCGATCAAGCATGGGCACCCTTCTGAGGAGGCTTAGCAACAAGGCAAGAGTGTGATCTGCAACGTCCTCAACGCCGTATTCAGGAGCATTAGCAACTATTATCCCCAGCTCCGCTGCAGCCTTCAAATCTATCGCATCGACACCCACCCCGTAAACCGAGATGAGCTTAAGCTTCGGCAGCCTTCTCAGTATCTCTTCAGTTAGCGGAATGTGCGCTATGTCCCCGACCATTATTATCTCTGCGTCCTCAGCCTCTGAAAGCAACTCCTCGTATGAAGAACACTTAGCAACCCTTAGCTCGGCGAGCTCGCTTAGCTCCCTTCTCTCATAGTCCCAATCGGGGTGCGGCGAGTTTACGATCACGACTTTGGGCTTGCTGCTCTCTGAGCACATGTCGGCGTCAACCACCTTCAACTAGTTTCACCAGCACGCTAATGAGTTTTATGATGGACATGATGCCCTCATTATGGTTATCCAGGGAAGTGAAAGCCTAGCTCCACCTTCTCCGCATCCTTTCTGAACTCTAGCCCTAGGCCAGGCAGCTTAGGCCTATCGAACTCCCCTGAAATTGGATGATATTGGGTACCGTATACGGCTTGATTAACAATGTTCCATTTCACGAGATATTCTGCGAGCGGAATCACGTTGGCTGGGAGGCCGAAGGCGAGATTAAGGGTTGCTGCCATGACCGCCGTATGTGGAATGACTTGAATTCCACTTGCAGAAGCTATGGAGCATATCTTAAGGGTCTCCGTGATGCCTCCAGCCCAAGCGATGTCTGGTTGGAGAATATCGAATACTTGATTATCGATCAGGATCTTGAATCCCCATCGCGTATACTCATGCTCCCCGCCAGCGAGCTTTATACTGAGCCCAGCGGACCTCATTTTCTCCTTTAGCCGCATATACCCCGAGAGGTCATCTGGCATGAGCGGTTCCTCGAGCCACAACACCTCGTATCGATCCAGCGCGCATGCCATCTTGAATGAGTAGTCCACGTTCCAGCTCATCCACGCATCGACCATTATGTCCACATCATAGCCTACTGCATCTCTAACCGCCTTCACTAGATTCACGTTTCTTTCGAAGCCTTTGATCCCATGTTGAGGCCCGTATCTCAGGAACCACTTCATGGACTTGAAGCCTTTTTCCACATATTCCTCAGCCCTCTTTCCAGCCTCAGATGGATCTATGGAAAAGCCCAGCATGCTGGCATATGCTTGGATCTTGTCTCGAGTAGGTCCTCCGAGGAGAACGTAGACCGGCTTGTTCAAGGCTTTTCCGAGGAGATCCCAGAGGGCGCAGTCCACCGCGCTGATCGCCATCATCGCATAGCCCTTTCTGCCGTGCACCAGCAGCCTGTACATCTTATCCCAAAGCTTCTCCCTTTCAAAAGGGTCCGCCCCTACGAGAAGAGGCTTTAGCCTCCGAGAGACTATGAAGGCCTCAATATCTCCGATCGGGGCTCCTATTGGGCCAAATACTCCCTTTAAGCCCTCATCGGATTCTATCTCGACGAAGGTTCCTTGAATCCTGTATAGGTTTTCGCCGACGCTCTTCACGTTCCATTCGCCTGGCTTTTCCGCATCGTGCTCGGGGTAAACGTCTATTGGTCTGAGAAGTCTTTCCTCCCAGAAGACGCCTTCATATCGGACTGTGGTGGATACCTTGTATAGCTTTACGTCCCTTATCCGCATGTATGTTCGGGGATCAGTGAGGTATAAAGTGTTATTGCCTTTTCAATCAGGTCGGCTTGACCTATAAGCTTCAAGTTTCAGGACATATCGTGCGGATTCTCAGGTTAAAGCGTCCCTGGGAAGATAGCATCTAAGATGAGCTTTAGCAGATCTCCCGCGACGACGAATGTCAGGAATCCAGCTGTGATGAATATTAGGAGGGGTATGCCTGGGGTCGCCCAGCAATCATCTCGGGTGATCTCCTCGAACTCCAGCTCGAAGAGCTTGAAGTCGAAGACCCTCTTACCCTCTCGCTCAGCCTCAAGCGGGAACCAGAACTTTTTTCGGCGCGCGTTCCTGACCCTCGTTCCGAGAAGCATGGCCGCGATCTTTCTCGCAGTCTTCTCATGCTCAAAGCCCTCGAAGATTCTCTCTCCCCTAGCTAGGGCTATGAGGTTTCTGAGGAGGAAGCCTAGTAGGAGGATTAGCGAGAGGAGGAGGCCGTTTGAAAGCGATGCCAGGCCCGTGAAGGGGTGAAGCCTTACTGGCGGATGGTAGACTGGGAGGCTGAGCGAGATGACCGCTATGGCCTTTGCATCCGCTCCCCCATACAAGCCGAAGAAATAGAATGCGAAGGCCAAGCCTGCGGAAAGCCCTATCGAGAAGATTGTGATCAGAAATAGGCTGAGGCTCCAGCTGGAAGCGAGATCTATCGCTGTCAAGGCTCCTCCAGCGGCTCCGCAGAAAGCCCAGACCCAGTCATCTACCTCCCTTTCAACCCAGTCCCTGTATGATGCGTATAGGAGGCCCAGAGCTGGTATCAGTATCCTGATCGAGGTGAAGAGGTCGAAGTTCAAGGCTCAGTCCACCACCCTATCAAACTTCTTCATTATAAGTGGTATCGCATCGAGGAGATCTGTTGCGATCATATGGAATCCGAGCCTCTCGGCCACGAGCTCCCCAGCCCTCCCGTTCACCCAAGCCGCTGAGGCTGCAGCCTTAAAGGGATCCGCTCCCCACGCTAGGAAGGCTGCCACTATCCCAGATAGAATATCTCCTGTTCCGCCTGCTGTCATGGCTGGTGATCCAGATTTATTCACGGCGGCCTCGACTCCATCTGAGATCACGTCGATCCAACCCTTTAGCAATATCGTGATGTTATGTTTTCTCGCTTGCTCCGACACGGTCTTCACCCGATCCTCCAGCACATTTGAGACCTCGATTCCGAAAACCCTCCTAAACTCTCCAGCGTGAGGAGTCAGAACCGCTCTCCTACCCCGCACATGCTTAAGAATCTCTGGGTAAAGCGCTCCCGCATCGAGAACCATTCCCTTTCCGAGAGCTGCGGCTTCATCGACAACGAGCTCTATCCCAGGCTCGCTTCCAGACACGAGCCCAGGGCCTATGACGATGGAGTCTACTTTCGGGAGAAGCTTCAAGGCTCTTCTGGCCGCGCCCTTCGTGAGCCTCATATCGGTTAAAGGTATCACTATCACGGCTGGAGAAAGAGCTCTGATCGAATGTGTTATCTTCTCTGGGGCAGCGATGTAGGCTAGATCCACTCCGCATCTCAGAGCGGCCATAGCTGCTAGGAACGGTGCCCCATGATACATCCAGCTTCCTCCGACAACGAGGACCGAGCCGTTTTCTCCCTTATGCGAGCTAGTCCTCCGAGGCTTAACGCATTCCCTCACCAGATTCTCATCGACCACCCTATACATCAGGCTTCGCCAGAGATTGATACGAGGCAGTATATTAGACCGTCTGCTAGCATGAGATAAAATTGGTGGGAGAAAGGTTGTGCTTACTTCTTCTTTGATTCCTTCTTCGGCGAAATCGTTATCTCTATCGTGCTGACGCTTCTCGGCCTTCCGTCTTGACCGACTCTGCCCTCCTCGGTCCCGATGTTCACGCTTTCTATCTCAGCCTCTTGCATGAACCTCCTTGTGACCACCTGGGCCACGTCAACCGCCTTGCTTATCGCTCTTCCACGTGCCTTCAGAACCACCTTCTTCCCCTCTGCGAGAGGCATCGTCGTCGCCAGAACGTAATTCATCGTCGGCTTTCTCCCAACGAGGATAACCGCTTCGGATGCTTCGCTCATCTACTCACCTCGCACAAGCCTAAACCAGCGCTCAGAGCATTAAATATTTTTCTGAAAATCGATGGATTTCTACTCGACGAGATTAAAGGGTTTCCCTTTCTCGAGGATTTCAACGGGTATCCTAGCCTTCCACCTCGCGAGAAACTTTACATCTTCATTTCTCTCTCTCAGGTTGTCTGGAAGCATCCTGGGAATCTCATCTTGAATTGGATACCATCGGCCGCACTTCTTGCAGATTAGTATTCCGCTGACCACCTCGATCTTCCAGCATTCCTCACACTTTGGCTCCTCAGTAAGCTCCTCGATCCACTTTGAGGAGAAGCCGCAGTATAGCTCACATCTATCGGGCTTAAGCTCTACCTCGATTTTTCTAGTCTCGAACACGCGAAGCTCTAGGGGGAAGCTTTTGCATATCGGGCAGGCTAACAGATCCATCAGCCTATACTTCATCCATGGGTTTAGGTGGGTCGGCAGGATTAAGGTTTTATCTACGAAGTGTTGTAGCCTGTTAGGCGGAGATCTTGAGCGATGAGGTTAGGATAGGGCTGAGAAGCTTCATCCCAGTGATCTTGTCTTTGGCCCTGAGCTGGCTTCTCACAATGCTATCCCTCGGAACCAGGCTAAGCTACCCCACCCCGATCATAACACCCGTCCAAGAGCCTGAGCCGACAGCTCCTCCTAGCGAAGCCCTATCCAGCCCAGCCCCCTATCTTAATGTGATCCTGATAGTCGGCCTGATAACGATTTCAGGCTTGATTATGCTTTATCTCGCCAGGAGGCTGAAGAAATTCTTTCGGATCCTAGTTGGGATACTCATCTGGCTCATAGCCTTCGGCGTAACGGTGCTCTACATAATCAATTTGTCCCTAGCATTCGACTGGACCCTTCTACGGCTTCTGATTCCCCTGAGTGCTTTAGTCTCCTCGGTGATCACCTACCTGATGCTCGGGAGAAGCGGGCTGGCCTCCTCGATCTCAGCAGCATACATCGCTTCGGGCGCGGGAGCGACCATAGGGATGAGCATACCCTACTGGACGTTCCTAATCCTCATCGTTGGAATCTCGGCTTACGACGTCCTAGCCGTTTATAAGGGGCATCTCTCAACCCTGACCAAGGAGGAGGCGATATCGCTGAAGGGGTTAACCGTTGAGCTGGATAGCCTCGTGATCGGGCTTGGAGACCTCTTCTTCTACTCTCTCAGCGCTTCCGCGATCCTATGGCATATGGGCGTGACCTCTGCTCTCGCCGCAACGGCCTCGATCCTGGTGGGATATGCTGTGACCCTCCTGTTGCTCAAGAGGAAGAAAATCCTCCCAGGGCTTCCTCTGCCCCTGCTTCTGGGCCTGAGCTCAGCGCTTCTCGTAAAGCTTTTAACAAGCCTAGCCTAAGCCATGGTCAAAGTTACGGCGTAGACCTCCACGGTCGGATAGATTTAGCCTTGGCCTATGAAGGAGTAGTCTTGAATGTTCGGCGATTTGACGTTAAAAACGGTAAATGATTATAAGTTGGTCTATTTTTTAATGCGTAGCTTGGCATGCGGATGGCCATGAAGACTTCAACCCTAATCCCAAAAATGGAGGAAATGACGATAGAAAGCTTTAAAGAGTCATTTAGGAGCATCCTCGAGCTCAAGAGAAGATGCGGCCTCCAGCCAATACTCGATAATCCTCCAGACCTGCTTGAGAGAGCTAAGCTCTATGCCACCAAGTATAGGAATGAGTCCTTGGGCTGGGCGTCGAACATCTGGCATAGGTCTGAGGCTGGGACCGCGGTGATCGAGCGGGATGAAGATCTCAGGTTGGAGCACAAGCTCCTCATGAGAAGGGTTCTCGAACATGTCCTAGCGCAAGGCCCCCTGATAAAAGTTGACGGTATCTTAGGGAAGCCTGGGAGCAAGGTTGAGCTTAGATGTAGGCTTTACTGCGACCCCCAGTTCCCAGATATAGCTTATAGGTGGAGCCAGCTAGCGTTCCCAGGAGACCCTTCCGAGACGCCCGATGTGGAGCTCCTAGTCATACCCCATTACCTCGGTAACCCCATAAACCCTGAGACAGGGCACATGCTGATGGTCCTAAGGTTCCCGAACCACGACTTCACCGTGATCACCTGCTCCTCTTATCAGGGTGAGGTCAAAAAGGGATTCTTAAGCCACTGGATACTCCACGTCTACAAGAGGGGTGGAACAGGAGAGCACGCCGCCCTCAGGGAGTTCACGGTAAAGCGTAAGGATGGAACCGAGAAGCGGGTCGTCCTATGCGTGTGGGGGTTAACGGGCTCTGGGAAGTCGACTCATGGGCTGTATGTCTGGGATGAGAAGAACGCCGACATATACGTCAGAAGATTCGGAGTAAACCCCTTGGACTACGTGAAGAATCAGGAGCTGAAGAACGATGACATCATAGCCCTCTTCGAGGATAAGGTGATAGGATCTGAGCGCGGCTCATGGACTAAGACCGAGAACGTGGATGAGAAGCAGGTCGCGATCTGGAGGGCGGCCATGTCTCCTAGAGCGCTTCACGAGAACACCGAGTTCGATGAGAGAGGATACCCATCCCTCGCTGGAAAGCTGTACCAGTATCATGGGATGTTTAACAGGAACGCTAGATCCGTCTTCTACCTAGAGGATACAGGATACTTCAGCGGAGATGTGGAGTCAAGCGGTCCGATGAACATGGCGATCTTCCTCTCTCCAGGATACTTCACGGACTATGCTTGGGTTAAGATCGTTGATCCAGCGTTCGCGGCGAAGGTGCTCGCAGATGGGAGGACGATAGGACATCCGGCTCAGTCCAGGGAGGCGGTCGGGGTAATCTTCTCGACGAGATACTGCAAGCCCTTCACGATGGGCATTCCCTCGACGAAGCATGTTCTCAGGTTCTATGAAATGCTGAAGAGAAGGATCGAGAAAGGAGATCCTGTGGAAGTCTATCAGTTCAACACGACCGGCAGGATCGTCGCAGAATATCGGTGGGTCAAATCCAAGCTTGGAGAAGAGGAGGTTGAGATACCTCAGCCGATCTTCGAGCAGAGGCCAGATGGATCCATGAAGCCTGTCGGCGGAACCTCTCCAACGATCGAGGAGACCGAGCTCTTCATCCTTCAGGCCGCGCGTGGAGCCGTCGAGTATGAGCCTCACCCTATCTGGGGCGAGAAGGTTTTGGTGCCTGTTGAGGTCGAGGGCTTGTCCGAGGAGAGGCTGAAGCAGCTTAAGCCCACCAGCCACCTCTCCATGA
>CAYXHS010000053.1:0-7770 GCA_964465105.1 uncultured Nitrososphaeria archaeon | reverse complement strand
TATTATCTGTTTTCTAGCCCACCTAAATCAAGGCTTCAGCAGATAAGCCTCTCCTGCGCAGATGCCTTGAAAGCTCCTCAGCGAACCCATGAACCAAGTATATCTTCCGCGCCTCGCTTTCCTCTGCATAGCTTACGAGCCCTGGGAAGTCCGCATGGCCGCTAAGCGGAAAGGCCGCATCATAGCCTTGGATACGGTAGCGTAAAGCCCATCCAGTCGCGGCTCCCCACCTGAGCCTACGCTTTGAAGGCGGATTATACCTCTTGCTCGAAACGTACACGCATTCCCCTTGCTTGAATGCTTCCAACCCCTCTGGATCATGTAGAGGAATGTAATCGAGCTTTAAGCCGTGTTCAGAAAGCTTCTCCGTAATCCTGCTGATAGTCCAGCTTGTCACAACTGGGATCCTGAGATATGCGTTGACTATTCCGATGATTTCTTGAGCCTTGCCGAGCGCATAGACCTTGAACGCTGGGACTTCTCCGCCTCTTATCGTCTCTAGGATCCATCGAACGATCCTCGCATAGATCTCCTCCCTGCTCGGGAAGACGTATCGAGGCGACCCGTAAGTCGCTTCAAGGAGCAAGATGTCTGATTCGATCGCCTTAGCCCCCTCTAGGATCAAGCTATCATAGGTATTCAGATCTCCAGTATAGACCAGCCTCTCGCCATCAGCCTCTATCAGGAACTGGCTTGAGCCGATGACGTGCCCAGAGGGGTGAGCTGAAATCCTAGTCTCCCCCAGCTTTAAAGTCTCTCCATATCTGATCATCTTCTCTATCCTATGATTTTTGAAGAGCTGGAGGACGCTCGCGGTCTCAGGGGTCGCTATGACCTTTGATGATCTTCCTGGAGAGTGGTCTGAATGAGCATGAGAGATCAGGCTAAAGCCTCCTCCGCTGGCCGTCGAGTCGAGCCAGAGCTTCGTCCCTCCAGCTTCCACCAGAAAGCCTCTTCTTCGAGCGATTCTCATCGATGTCCTTGCCAAGAGAATTCTTGGCCTACTCCATCCTAAAGCTTTTCCTAGATGGAAGCCTCACAGTTTATAAACTTGCTTTCCATTTAGCTAAAAGAGTTGGCTGGAAAAAGCGCTACTTCTAAGCTTTCATCGCTTTACAAGTTTCTCTGGGGCATTCCTCTCAGAGGAAGCCTCCTGACCTTAGGGTTCTCAGCACAGCTTCTCACAGCCCTTATCTTAATTTACGTTGGAGGGTTTAACGAGTATTCTCCCCTAGTCATCGCGGGCTTCATGTTCAGCATAGCCTTGAACTGGGCTCTAGACAGGTTCGGCGGAGATCTGGGAATGCTTAATCTCAGGAGGCTCGACCAGCTAGCGATAATCAACTCATGTTTTCTCCTCCTAGGGGTGGCAGCCTCCTTGACCCCGCTCAAGCTATCAGGATTCGGCTTAATGGTCGCCTTGGGTGCTTTCATCCGAACGATAGTTTACCTGACCCTTGCGGGAAAACGCATTTGGAAGGCTCTCCCCTTCCTAGCCCTGATAATGCTAATGGAATCAGCGCCCACATGCCTTCTCCAGAACCCCGCCTATGGTATAACCTTGCTGAGAAGCTACTTCATCGCTTTTGCCTTAGCAAGCCTTCTCTCACTTCTCTTCAGGAAGCTCTTCTTGATCCAAGGGGTCCCTGCGCTCGATTACGTCTCAGGGGTCTTAGCCTTTCTCCTCGACGATAGAAGAGACTGGATAACGGAGTTGGCGAGCAAATTAGATGATGAGTCTTCCATCCAAGTCGACATTATAGTGTTCAGGGAGAAGAATGGCCGCCCAGAAGCAGCTATCCTCATCCCAACCTTCCATCCAGGACCCTTCAAGGACTTTGGAAGCAGCGGGCTCCCATACCTGATCTCAAGAGAGCTGTCGAGCATCGGGGTTAAGGCTCTATTCTTCAAGGGATTCTCAAATCATCACAATAACCTGATCTCGGAGGAGGATTGCAGGCTGATCGCTGAAAGCATAAAGAACGCTCTCTCAGATAGTTCTAAGAATCTTCTCTATACCTCTTACGCCTATGCTCCGATGAGCCTGAAAATAGATCACGCGAAGGGAATGCTTCTAGGAGTCGGCGGTGCGAAGCTGCTCTTTGTGACGATGCATCCGAAGGGGATGGAGGATATTCCCAGCGTGCTCGCTGAGAGGCTGCAAGACAGCTCCCTGATACCCGTAGACTGCCATAACAGCTTCTCCGACATGGTTAAGGACCTAGATGGAGGAAGCTTAAACTCGATCTCAGCTCTCCTCGAGAAGGCTGAAAGAGCAGAGCTCGGGAAAAGGTTTCAGCTAGTGTTCGGCTACGCGCAGGCCAAGCTGGAAGGATACTCTAGGGAGGATGGGATCGGCGATCTAGGTATATCCGCGGCGGTGTTCATGTTGGAAGGCTCCCCGACCGCGATCATAAGCTTGGATGGAAATAACTGCCTGCCAGAGGTTAGGGAGAAGGTGATCGAGAAGCTGAAATCCATCGGCTTCGAAGCGGTCGAGGTCCTGACCACCGACACGCACATCGTGAATGGGCTGAGGTTTGGGGGAAGAGGCTACCATCCGCTCGGCGAGGTCATTTCAGCTGACGTGCTCGCTGAGAAGGCTTTGGAGGTTGCTGAGAGGGCGATGAGGTCTGCCAAGCCTATGGAGGCCGCCTGGATAAGGTTGAAGTTCTTCGGCGTGAAGGTGATGTCTTCGAGCTTCCTCGAGGAGGCCGCGGCGAGAACGAGCCAGGGCATAATCTCCTTTTTCCTATTCCTCCTCGCCACGGGGGTTCTGGGAGCCCTGGCCTAGCTGGTGCTGAAAACACATAACTATATCCGCTTAGGGTATCTTCTTCGGTAGATGGCGAGGTCTCTGGTGGTCGTCGGCAGGAAGGACGTCATGAGATACGTTACGGCTTGCATCACCCTCTTCAACAGGGGGGAGCGTGAAATAGTCTTGAGAGCCAGAGGCAGGAATATAGAGAACTGCATAAGGACCATAATGCTCCTCAAGAATGGATTCTACTCAAATCTCAAGATTAAGGAGATCAACCTCGCGAGTGATGAGCTTAGGAGAGATGATGGAAAGATCAGATACGTCGGCGTCCTCGAGGCGGTGATAACCTTATAGGCTTTCCCACGCACTTCAAGCCTGAAGTCCATGAATGGTCAGCAGCCTAGGATCCAGAAGCCGCCCACCTCTGGAGAAGCTGGAGAGATAATAGCGAGAGACTCAGCTCTCATGTCGAGATCCTATAGAAGGGCTTTTCCGATCGTCGTGAAGCGCGTTCACGGAGCATTGGTCGAGGACATCAACGACAACTCCTACATAGACTTCACGAGCGGCCTCGGAACCCTGCCAATAGGCGGAAACCATCCGGAGGTAGTGAAAGCCTTGAAAGGTCAGCTCGAGAAAGCGTCATCATATAACCTGATGGCCGCATATTCAGAGGAGTCCGCGGAGCTAGTCGATGAGCTTTCAAAGATAGTTCCTATCAGGGGAGATGTCAGAGCTCTTTTCTGCAGCAGCGGGTCTGAGGCGATAGACGCCGCGATCAGGTCTATGAGATGGCACACGGGTAGAAACGTGGTCCTAACATTTCTAGGAGAATATCATGGATCGACGATCGCTTGCCTCGCCGCCTCCACCGATGAGAGAGCCAGGAGATCCTCAACCAGAATACTTGACATGCTCTACAGCTTCGGACACGAATGTGAAGGCTGCCCTCTAGGCTTAAAGCCAGAGGAATGTAAGGCGGAATGCCTAAAGCTCTCAAGAGATTTGATCGAATCCGCGGCGCCGGAGGACCTTTCCGCGATTCTCTTTGAGCCAATACATTTCAGGTTGGGGCTAAGCCTTCCTCCAAAAACCTATCTTGAGAGGCTGATGGGCCTCGCTAAGGAGCTAGGCGGATTGACTATCGCGGATGAGCTGATCACGGCGCCCGCCAGAACAGGCAGATGGTTTGCCCTAGATCATTGGAACGTTAAGGTTGACGCCGTGTGCCTCGGAGAGCAGCTTGCCTCAGGTCTCCCCCTAGGACTACTTCTGGCGAGAGAGGAGCTGCTTGATCTCGAGCCTGGGATGCATGAGCTTGCTGCTGGCCTCCAGCTTTCGATCATAGCCGCTCTCACAACCCTCTGGGTGATCAGGGAGGAGGGGCTCGTTGAGAGGAGTGAAAGGCTTGGTAGAAGGGTTCTGAAAAGGCTTCGCGATCTCGTTGAGGATCTTGGGATTGGATGGAAGGTCAACGGGATCGGAATGCTCGTTGGGGTAGGGGTTCTAGGCGAAGATGGGCTCGGGGACGAGAGGCTTGCGAGGCTCATCGTGGATGAATGCTTTAGGGTAGGCTTGCTCATCAGAAGAAGGGGGGCGACGCTGATTCTAAGCCCAGCTCTAAACATAGAAGAAGATCTCTTGGAAAAGGGGTTAGAGATATTTGAGGAGAAGGTTTCTGAGCTCAGCCAATTATCTCAAGCTTCCTGAGCCTGATGCCCTCCTTATGGATCGTGTATCCGCACTCCTTGCAAATCAGCTTTAAGGTCTGCTTCTGGGTCGTCTTCGCCTTCTTCCGCTGGATCGGATACTTCTGGCCACCATATCCATGAAGCTCCCGCTCATGGTGCCTAGCCCCCCTCGCGAGAGCCCTATCCTTCCCCTTCTTATACAAGGTAACCTTATGCTCAGTATACTTGCGGCATCTCGGACAATACGTGTTGATCACGGCTGGAATCTTCAACCCGGTTCGAGGCGATAAGAACGCGCCCCATATTTAAGGGTTCTGAGCGCGGAAAGCAGCCAGCAAGATGCGCTTAGCTTATACACGCTGCGCCGAAAAACGGTTAATTAAGAAGTCTTATTTAATGCCTCTTTGAGCGGCATGTCGGTCGACTGGGAGAAGCTTATACCAAAGCCTAGATCCCGCTTCCTGCTGGTCCAGTGCAACGAGTGCGGTCACAGACAGGTGGTCTTCAATAACGCTAAAATCGAAGTGAAGTGCTTGGTCTGCGGCGCGACCCTGAGCATCCCGAGAGGTGGGAAGGCCAAGATTCTCGGAAGGGTGCTGGAAACCTTAACTTAAATTTATGGAAAGCCGAGATCTCCCTAGGATGTCTGAGTTCGTGGAGGAGGATGCACCAAAGGTCGGAGACCTCGTTATCGGGGTCGTTAAGCGCATCGAGAGATACGGAGCCTACTTAGATCTGGTGGAGTATCCTGGATGGGAGGGTCTGGTCCACATTTCGGAGATTTCCCTCAAGTGGATCAGAAACATCAGGGATTACCTGCGGGAAAACCAGAGAGAAGTCTTCAAGGTTCTGAGAGCGGATAGAAACGCTAAGCAGGCGGACGTATCCCTCCGAAGGGTATCTCATAAGGAGAGAGAATCGAAAATGCTTCTCTGGAAGAGGAAGCAGAAGCTCACCAGGATACTCAGCCTCCTCTCCGAGAGATCAGGTCAGCCTGCTGAAAAACTACATGCGCTCATAGTGGAGCCCGCGATGAAGCGCGGCCTCAGCCTCTACGATGTCTTCCTAGAGGCGATTGACAGAGGTAGGCTTCCAAACTGGATGAAGCTCGATAAAGATCTCTCTGAGCAGCTACTTCAACTCATCAAGCAAGAGATAAAGCTGAAGCAAGCGATCATCCGCGGAACTCTGATCATGTTCGTCCCGAGAGGGGATGGGATCGAGGTTATCAGGGAGGCGGTCAAGAAGGGGCTGAGAGTTGTTGAAAGAGGAGCTCGGGTAACTATAACCACGGTCGGCGCGCCGAAGTATCTGATCAGGGTTGAGGCAGAAGACCAAGAGAAGGCAAGAGAGCTCTTGGAGAGGGTTGCTGAGACGTGCCTCTCGACGGTGAGGGAAGCTGGAGGAAGAGGAGAGCTTCAGCTGAAGTGATCAAAGATGCCGACTCTGATCAACAAGTGCGTTAAGTGCGGAAGATACACGCTCAGGAAGGACGCGTGCCCATTATGCGGCAGCCCCGTTAGGTCAGCTCACCCTCCAAGCATCTCCCTTAAACACCGATACATCGACCTAATAGTGAAGGCCAGGCGAAGAGATGCACAATCTTCGGCAGTCTCAAGGGAATGATTTAAATTACCGTTTAGGCGGCTTGAGATGGATGCACGTCTCAAATAAGCCTGAAATCGCTAAGATCATCTTGACGGATTTCGGCAAGTCTGCTGACCTTAGTGATGCTCACGTCATAGATGCCACCCCCTCAGCGGGCATAGCTCCCTCGATCGCCGTAAGCTATCTGATAGAAAGGTTTAAGCCCGCTAAGATCGCTGAGATAAGGTCTCAGCATTTCCCTCATGTGAGCTTGGTCAGCAACGGGATAGCTTCCTGTCCCAAGATAGAGCTTTACATGCATGAGGATGAGCAGGCGAAGCTGATACTAATCTCAAGGAACTTCACGATAGACGACAGCGAGACAGGCTATCTGATCGCCGACATGCTTCACAGCTTCCTAGCTGGGAGGAAGGCGTTAAACTATTATCTGCTAACAGGTGCCAGGCTTACTGGAGAGCGAGGAGTCTACATCGCTTCGGCGAACCTGGATGATGCTAAACTCTTCCTTAAATCGGGAGCTAAGCTTCTCAGAAGCCTTGAGGAGATTCCCGCAGATAAGCTCTCAACCTACCTGATGCACCTATACTCCAGGAGGACTGGTAGAGCTTGGCTTCTCGTCGCCGAAGTCATGCCGTATTTCCCAGATCCAGCTGCCGCGAAAGACCTTCTGGAGATTCTTTCGAGAGCGCTCAGATTCGAGGTGGATCTCAAGAAGCTGGAAGAAGAAATCGAGAAGCAGCGCGCGCTGGTGAACGAGTTTAGGCGAGATTACGAGAGGATGGTTCAGGAACGGATTAAAGGAGATAGGAAGCCGCTTTACATAGGCTAGTCGACGATCTCATAGATGTAGACGTAGGCGAGGCTCGTGTAGGGTGGATCGGATTCATAGACTAGCCTGAAGTGCTTAAGCTGAGAAGGCTGATAGACGTGATTTATCTGCCCTCCGCTTCTAACGGGCTTAAAGGGTATAAGCTGCCCCAAGGTCGTTTCGCTCCAGAACTTGTCGGTGGGAGTTCCCTGCGAGCTCAAATACTCGCTCTCATTCAGCTTATGACCTTCCTGAACCGCTATCCTCAGCATCCAAATCCACTTACCCTCATCCCCGTATCCTAGAAGCCTGCCTCCCTGACCATAGGGCCAGTGGGTTACGAAGATCAGAACGTGGGTCGCTCCAAGCCTTCTGAAAATCTTGTATGCTGTCTCCTCATCGGACATGAAAGCATATCCTATCTCGCCTATCTGGGTGGAGTTCAGGGTGGCGTTATCGACTATGCTCGTTTTATTCCCTAGGATCGTCACCCAGTAGCCGTAATCCCACCAACACGCAACGACCGCGTCAGCTGGCAGATTTTCCCTCATCCAATTCAAGGCTTTAAGCCAGGAGGGAACCTCAGATCTAACCCCGATCGATGATGAGACGACGGTTTGAGGATTATACGCCGCGTCAATCCCAGATAGCGTGTATCTGATGCCGTATGCTGCTGGCGTCATTGAGAAGATCAGGATGGAGGCGATCAGGAGAGGGGTCAAGAGATAATATTCTATCCCGATGGCTCTTGTCCTTGTTCTCGTTAGAGTGGGTCTGATGCTTTTCGCGAAACCTATCACCAGCTCGGATAGCCCGAATCCTGCGAGGATCGCGACCGCTGGAGCCGCCAGAGTTGAGAGCCTCACCATGGTGGAGGAGAAGTAGACGCAGAGGATCGCGAA
>CAYXHS010000052.1:4282-7897 GCA_964465105.1 uncultured Nitrososphaeria archaeon | reverse complement strand
CTCGGGGTGGAAGCTTGGCTCATAGGAGCGGTCTTCACGATCCAGCTACTAGTCATGATGCTTCTCAAGCCGTATGCTGGCAGGCTATCCGACAGAGTTGGTAGGATCAAAGTTACCGCTATGGGATTAATGGTTTCGGCCTTCGGCTTGATCGGGATAGGTCTCCTAAGAAGTTATTTCGAGCTCGTGCTCTCGATCAGCGTTTTCGCTATCGGGGCAGCTTTCACAACCGCGTCCATACCTCCTCTGGTTTCAGAGCTGGTAAGCAGGGAGAGACATGGATCTGCGATCGGGGCCATGGAGACTATAAAGGATGTTGGGCAGGCTTTAGGTCCAATATTCATGGGCTTAATTCTACCTCACCTTGGATTCGGAGAAGCGTTGATCGTCATCTCGATGATGCTAGTTCTCACCTTCCCGCTCATCTACCTCAAGCTGAGAAGCTGATCTAGTAACCTCCCGAGGCTTTAAGCCTTAAGCTCGTGAAAAAGAGCATTTAAGCCCCTTTAGCTAGCTTCTCAAGTATCCTAAGCCTTAGGGTCAGGTAGGCCATGGCCGTCGTTATCGCTGCGAGAAGGTAGAAGCCTGCCCCCACAGCCATGCCTATCGATGCGACGATCCAGAGGGAAGCTGCGGTCGTAACCCCGATCACGCGCTCTCTAGTCTGGATTATCGCTCCAGCTCCTATGAATCCTATCCCGACGACCACGTATGATGCTATTCTCGCCGGATCTGATCCTGGGAAGGCTGCAAGTGATAGTATCGTGAATAGGCATGACCCGAGGGAGACGAGTATATGTGTTCTGAGGCCAGCGGGCTTATCGACCCTTTCCCTCTCGAAGCCGAGGACCCCGCTGAGAGCGAACGCGAGCAACAACCTTAACGCGAACTCAAGATCTTGAAGCATACATGGTTTCTGCCTCTGCTCATTAATAAAAGGGAGGGTTAAAGCTCGGAGGATAGCTTGCTTATGGTCTCGGTTACGCTCGTCAGAACCTCCTTAACGTATGAGATCTTCTTCTCATACTCCTTCAGCTTCTCCTCATAGTCGGATAGCTTCGACTCATACTCCGAGACCTTAGACTTCAGAGACTCGACCTCGGATCTAAGCTTCTGAACCTCTTCTCTCTCGGCCGCAGACTCAGCCAGCGGAGCATACTTCTCCCTAAAGAGCTCGGGCGGCGACGGTATCTTCACCCCTTCTTTCAGGAACCTCTCATAGGTCTCTCTCACTATCTGCCCAGCCTTCGTCTTCCCCTGAAGGTGATTTCTTATCGTGGCCTCGGATCTCCCAAGCTCCTCAGCTATTTGGGGAACGGTCATCTTCGCCTTCTCCCTGGCCAGGGCCGCGGCGGCGACAGCTAGGCTATCGATCCACGTGAGCCTCTCCTTGGGGTTTTCAAGCTCCTCCAAGACCGTCGGGCTGAAGATGCTGGCTATCAGGAGAGCCGACTCAAGCTTGTGAATCTCTTCCCTTCCAACAGGGCTTAGGGGAATCTCCTCGCTCATCTATCTCTCACCTCCTCCCCTAGGAATTGCTAGGGCCTCCTTTTTCACGATTATCCCGCTCCCCGTGATCTCGAAGGGATGCCTCTTCATCGAGTGAGCTGTCCCCCTCATCTTCCAGACGATCAAGCTTCTCCTAAGCTCTCCACCTATCTCATCTAGGTCAAGCCTGACTATCCCATCCGCCGCGTGCTCAACCCCTGGGCCTCCGAAGCCCCTCTCGGTTACGCTTACCTGTGAGATTAGGATGGACGTGCAGCCCATCCCAGACAAGATCTTCTTCAGCTGGAGGACCATGCTCCTAGCGAGGACGGGTTTGGTGATGTATAGGGTTGTTACGGAGTCAACAACCACCCTCTCAGCCTTAACCTCCCTTATCGCAGCCCTCAAGACATCTATCAGGGACTGGAAATCATCGGGAGCTCGGACGACGTATCTCTCCCGCTTCGCCGCTTCACCTATCCCCGCCGTGAACGCGTCGACTATCGCGAACTCTCCCGCAGCCTCGTATTCGGAGACATCCCACCCGAATTGGGACATGGATATCCTGATCTGGACCGGATGCTCCTCGAGGGCGACGAGGATTCCATGTTCGCCTTTCTTCAAGCCGTTATAGAGATACTGGTATCCGAAGATAGATTTGCCTGTTCCAGGCCCTCCCGCGAGCAGGACCACGTTCCTCCTAGGTATCCCACCATGCAAAATATCATCGAACCCTGGGATCCCAGTAACAACTCTTTCCATTTCGCTTCAAATCTAAGTTCGCGGTCGCTGTATAAAGCATTTTTCCGCAGAAAAGCCTACCTCTCCTTTTAGAGGTTTACTCGAGATTATATTGACCAACCACGTGTCTTCATGAAGCTGGGAAAAGATGAGCTCACGCCTACTCGAGACCGAATAAGTCACTCACCTGAACCACAGCCGAACATAAATCATCTCAAGCGGCTTATGCATTATGCTAGTTCGAAGTTGAGTTTAAGTTTTGGAAGAGCTCGTATAGTATTGCGGCGCGGATGAGGAGACCCTCGATTGCTGAAAGGGGTGATGAGCTGGGGGATTACGAGCCGATCGCGCCATCTCCTGAGAGCTTCTCTTATTAATTGGATTGGGTGAGATTTGTTGTGAAGGTTAGAGGGAGCGAGCTCTTAGCCTGCGCGGCCGCGTCAGGGTTCATCCTAGGACTTGCAGCGACCTTGATCCTAGGTGTTGGCCACATTTTCCAGCTTCCTGCTCTCAGCTTAGCCCTCTCAAGAGCAATTTTCGTCGCGAAGTACGTCTTCCAGTTTCTTCAGTTCCTCGGACTTGAAGGATTCTCATCTCTGGTCTTCTCGCTGGGGCTCGGAATATTCTTGAATAATCTCATGGTCATCGGGATCATAGCTGCCGCCCCCATCCTGATATTCAAGGCGAAGCCTTTCTCCGACAAGCATTTCGGGAAACTTTATCAGAGGTATGGGCTGTGGCTGTTTAAGCCTATTGGCTGGAAAGCATATAGGGTGCTCGCTATCGTGCTCCCCTTCTACGCTTTAGCACTTCAATTCTACCTGATCGGTGGGACAGCTCTAAGTCTTGGGTTGGACCCGTTTAAGCTATGCTTTCTTATCCCAGAGCTCTCAGCCATAATCTTCACATGCCTGATGGCTGTTCAACCGAGCATGAGCGAGAACCCGCTGGACCGCCTCCCAGCATACAGCAAGCTCATGAAAAAGGCTATGCCTATCATAATCTCGATCCTCTTCTTGGCGGCGATCCTTGAGGCATATCAGCTGCTTTCTGTCTTCTAGATAGGTATCGGCTATCCTTAAGGTAGAACCTCAGTGGGATTGGAAGATCCTCTGAGACCCCGATCCTATAGCTTCTCCCGATCATAGATCTCTGAACTTTGCGTCCCTCCTCTATCCAAAGCCCGTGAGCCTTGACGTAGAGGGGTTTTCCATGAAAGCTTTTATCGATTGCAAGCGCCTTGGTCAATCTTCCAGGCCCAGCCATCAGCAGCCTCTCATCTTGAACTCCTCTAAGCTTTCTCATCACGTCGAGACCCTCAAGAGGCTCACAGCTTCTTATCAAGACCGCCCCAGCTTCTCCAGGTTCATGAGAAACCACGTTCAG
>CAYXHS010000052.1:0-4182 GCA_964465105.1 uncultured Nitrososphaeria archaeon | reverse complement strand
GGATCTTAGGAGAGTCGTTGTCGTCGATGAGGATAAGTGCGTTGAGTGCGGCTTCTGCAAGGACGTCAGCGTGTGCAAGAGCGTGGGAGAATGTATTGGATGCCTTGCCTGCTATTACGCATGTCCTCATGAGGCGAGGGTGATCAAAGTCGAGAAGGTGGAGCGGAAGCTTATCAAAATTCTCGTGGATGGAGTGGAATACGAGGTTCCATGGAGGATCAGCGTCAAGGAAGCGTTAGAACTCATCGGGATAGCTTTCAAGCCGCCTGGATCCAAGGGCCTGACCGCTCCATGCGGTTTAGGCGGATGCTGGGCGTGCGCTGCTCTGATCGACGGTGAGCTTGAGAGGACCTGCATCACCCCCGTTAAAGATGGAATGAGGATCGAGCTCGATGTCGACGAGGTTGAGCCTCTGAGGATAGTTCATGGCCCTCAGCCTCATAGGGTCGGAGGCAAGGCTACGCCCTGGTGGGAGGTAGATGGATACGGTTATGTCGAGGCCGCGATATGGACCGCGGGATGCAATCTCAGATGCCCCCAATGCCAAAACTATCAGGTAACCTACGACAATTCCAGCAAGCCCATGAAACCACTCGAAGCGGCACGAGCACTAACCGAGTGCAGGCTGGTCTATAACGTCCGCGGGCTGGCCGTGAGCGGCGGGGAACCCACGCTTAACCGGAGGTGGCTGATCGAGCTTTTCAGACACCTCAGAGAAATGAATCCTGATGCGAGGCTTCACCTCGATAGTAATGGGACGATTCTGAGCAGAGACTACGTCGATGAGCTCGTGGAGGCTGGATGCAATAACATCGGGATAGAGCCCAAGGCCGCCAGGCTGGAGACCTACATGAAGATAACTGGGATAACGGATGAAGAGAAAGCGAAACGTTTCCTAGAAAACTCTTGGAAGATCCTGGAATACGTGGTTTCAAGCTACTCCGACAAAGTCTACGTTGGGGCGGGATTCGCGTATAACTCGGCTTGGATGAGCCTCGAGGAGATCGCGGAGATAGGTGACAGGATAGCCTCGATAGACCCCGCGCTTCAGGTAACAGTTCTCGACTACTTTCCAACCTTCAGGAGGAGGTGGATCAAGAGACCAACCCCCAAGGAGATGCTTAGGGTCAAGAAGATCTTAGAAGATAGAGGTTTAAAGACCGTCATCGTCCAGACCTCAGCAGGCCACATCGGCCCTGGAGACAGAGCCGCTAGATACTAGCCAAACTGCTTCTCGAGCCCTAGGAAGATCGGAAATCTTTATCCTGGGAGATGTGATCTACATTGATTGGTGAGCTCTGCATGAGGCTGTATCTCGTTCAGCATGGTGAGGCCAAGCGGGAGGAGGAAGATCCCTTAAGACCATTAACGGAGAGAGGTAAAGCTGAGGTCGAGGAGATTGCGAAATTTCTAGCTGAAGCTGGGATCAAGGTTGAGAGAATTCTTCACAGTGGAAAGCTTAGAGCTTCTCAAACCGCGGAGATCCTCGGACGTTATCTTAAGCCTCCGAAGGGAATTAAAGCGACAGATGGCTTGGAGCCTATGGCCGATCCAAGGATATGGGCTGAAAGGCTTGAAAAGCTGGATGAAGATCTCATCCTCGTGGGCCACTTGCCTCACCTCAGGAAGCTTGCGAGCCTTCTGCTGGTCGGGAGAGATGATCTGGAGATCGTGAGGTTCAGGTATGGGGGAGTAGTATGCCTCGAGAGAGGCGAGAACAATCTTTGGAGCCTGACATGGTTTATTAGACCTGAGATAATCCCACCTCAGACCTAAATGAAGAAGAATGAAAAATGAAGACCGAGGAGAAAAAATCTTACTTCCAGGCCAAGAGTCCGCGATGTGAAGTGGATGAATCTGATGGAGCTGGGTGGCTAGATTTTTAAGATGTCGATGCCTAGGTTTCATGTGAGCGAGCTTAATGAGCTGAGAGAGAAGCTTGCGAGAATCCGAATAACCTTGAAAGCGGATGTCAGAAATATCGAGAAGCTGATGGAGGATCTTTTGAGGGCAGGAAGCTCGGCTGGGCTAAAGGTCGAGAGAAGAGCTGAAGGCTATGCATTAATGCCGTCTCATGAGGCTGCCGTAATAGGACTTCCACATCTCAGAATAGCCAGGATAGGCGACCTGCTTATGATCTGGGTTAGGGCACCATACTCGCTGGATGAACGGCGATGCTGTGCGGTCGGGCTCGACGCTGAAAACCTCTATCAGGCACTCTTAACGGGCGCTAAGAGAATCGCCGAGATCTTAAGAAGACGCTTCGGGGAGGATGAGCTCATTCAGATATCGTTGCCCTAGCTGAAAAGACCCAGAAATATTAATTCAAGCCTTAGGCGGATTCATTTCTAGATGAATTCAGGCGGCTGGAGGGGCGTGTACAAGGAGATTAGAAGGAAGATCTCGGGTAGGAGGAAGGTGACGATCAATAGGAAATCGTCTAAGGAAGCCGTCGAAGCATTTTGAAAATCTCACATAGTATATCGCGATCGCCGATGTTTCCGAAGTTTTGATCGCTAGAGAGGATACAGAAGTTCTACGAAGGATGCTTTAGAAGAACTTATCATATCTTTCAGGCAACCCTCTTCTAAACTCTTATCTATCAGGTTGATCATTGATGGCTGTATGAAGGCTGGAGGCGGTCGGAAGCCACCTCCGAGAGCTCTGATCAGAAACGTCTTCAGAACCTTGTTTAGGGAACTTCTCGGAGAGTCTTGTCTCCGCATACTAGAGCTGCGATTGAAGAACCGCTTCTCCGAAGATCCATATAAGATCCTATGTGAGAGCCCAGGGAAGTTTTGCAGGGAGCTGAGAATCATTTTCGGTGAGGGATTAAATTCTTTGTTTAAGGTTGCTGCGGAGAAGATCGTTGATGATTATTCTATGGATTATCGGCATGTGGAGGGGTTCGTTAGGAGCGTGGAGAGCGGCGACATGAGGGGCGACGAGTTTCTCGAGCTGCTTATAGCGGCCGCGGGGGAAACTGTTAGGAAGATTGCTCCTGGAGCATTAGTTCTGAGGGAACGGGAAAGGGACGGCGTGATCAAGCTGATAGAGCTTGCAGAGGCTAGCGGAGGGATCGAGGAGCGGATGTTCAGCAGGCTCGGCTGGGCGATCAAGATAGGAAAGGTGATAGTATTCGGGATAGAGCTCGCCGATGAAAATATCCCCGTGGCGATGTATTCCAGGAAATATGCCCGATTCCGCCAGCTAGCTGACGAATGGATAAGAGAATCCTCCAAACTCCTTAGGTCAAGTCTCTATAGCTATTAGCAAAGCCCGTGAGGGGCGAACCTATTTAACGCGCATACCCGATCACTCAACGTAAGTTTGGGGGCAACAATATCATGTGCAGGATGATAGGCGCGATCTCAGTGAAAAACGTCGATGCGGAGAGATATTTGCTGAGATCCGAGTGTAGCCTTTTCATGCAGGCGGTGAAAGGCAGGCAGGGAGACGGATGGGGTATAGCATGGTACATCGGTGGATCTCCTAAGATGGTGAAGAGCGAGAAGCCGGTCTATGAGGAGACCAATGAGTTCGAGAAGGTAGTGAGGGACATTTCAACGAATGCTCTCATCGCCCATGTTAGGAAGGCCAGCAACCCTAGAAACCTGCCCAGAGAGATGATCATAGGCTTAAATGAGACTCAGCCCTTCCAATATAGGAACAGAGTCTTCGCGCATAACGGGGTGATCAGAGTCCCAGATGAGGCCATGAGCCTTCTAGGAAATTACAGGAGGCTAGTAAGGGGGAATAATGACAGCGAGGTATACTTCGCTCTCCTGATGAAGGAATGGGATAGATTCGGAGAAGTATCAAAAGCCCTGAGAGCAGTTGAAGAAACCTTACAAAAGGCACTAGAAGACTCAAGGAAAAGTTACGAGAACCCCTTCAGCAGCCTCAACGCGATCTTCTCCGATGGGAAAAAGCTCTACGCATATAATAGGTTCTCCGACGAAGAGAAGATTCTATCGCTTAAATCAGTCTGCTACAAAGACTCGCCATACTATACGATGACCTATATGGCTGGGGAGAATGAGCTGGTGATTTCTTCGGAGAGGCTTTGGAAAAATGACGAGTGGAAGTTGCTTGGAAACGGATTTCTCATGACCGCTTGGATGGAGCATGGGGAAATTAGATACAGCATCGAGAGCATCATAGATTAGCCACTCACGATCA
>CAYXHS010000051.1:0-8120 GCA_964465105.1 uncultured Nitrososphaeria archaeon | reverse complement strand
TCTTCAGGCTCTATGAGCCCATAATGGCAATAGATGGCAGATACGTGGATTACGGGATCTACGAGTCAAGCCTTCTCGGGATCCTGAGACATGCGACGAGCATAGCGACGAAAGCAGCTAGGCTCAAGCTCGCAGCTGGAGACAAGACCTTGCTCTTCTTCGGGATAAGATCTCTTCACCCAGCCCTAGCCCCCATGGCCGACCGCTATGCCCTGATAGGCGGATGCGACGCCGTCTCAAGCATAATCGGTGCTGAGCTCGCTGGAGTTAAGCCCGTCGGAACGATGCCTCATGCCTTGATCCTCGTTTTCGGAAGCCAGCCTGAGGCCTGGAAGGCATTTGACGAGATAATGCCTAAGGAGGTTCCTAGGATAGCCCTGTGCGACACCCTCTCGGATGAAAGGTTCGAGGCTCTCAAGGCTGCTGAAGCTCTTGGGGAGAAGCTTTACGGGGTCAGGTTTGATACTCCAGGCTCTAGGAGGGGGAGCATGAGGAAGATAGTTGAGGAGGCTCGGTGGAGCCTAGATCTAGCGGGATACAAGAAGGTCAAGATATTCGTGAGCGGAGGATTGAACGAAGAGCAGGTTCGAGAGCTCGTAGACGTGGCTGACGGCTTCGGGGTCGGAACATCGATAGCCTTCCCGCCATCGGTAGATTTGGCCATGGACTTAGTCGAAGTGAATGGAAAGCCCTTCTCGAAGAGAGGAAAGCTTCCAGGACGGAAGCAGGTCTACAGATGCAAGATGCTTCACGACATAATCACCCCATTTGACAAGAAGATCGAAAGCTGCCCAATATGCGGTGAACCCGTTACCCCGCTCCTGACCCCGCTGATAAAGAACGGGGAAATAGTGAGAGATCTCCCGAAGCCTGTTGAGATCAGGGAGAAGGTGCTTCAGAGACTTAAGAAGCTATCAGAGGTCAAGGAGTTTCCGAGGGAGCCCGTGCTTTTAGTCCCCTGACCAGATGAGGAGAGGTTTAATTTATTTCCTGCCATTAGCTAAGGCTAGCCGATGTCTAAGGTCGTCATCTGCGTCAGCGGCTTCGCTGGATCTGGCAAGAGCACACTTTGCAGGAAGCTTGCCGATGCACTAAACCTGAGATATGTTTCAGGGGGAGATGGGCTGAAGCTCCTGGCGATCGAGCGAGGATACTCTCCTGGAGGGGAGGAGTGGTGGGAAACTTCTGAGGGATTCAAGTTTCTCGAAGAGAGGCTTAAGAACCCAGAGTTCGACAAAGAAGTCGATAGAAAGCTTCTCGAGCTCGCTGAGGAAGGCAACATAGTCATCGATAGCTGGGTTCTCCCATGGCTCTACAAGGGCGGGTTTAACATCTGGCTAAAGGCTAAACCTGAGGTCAGAGCTAAGAGGCTTTCAGAGCGTAGCAAGGTGTCGGTTGAGGAAGCTAGGAGGATGCTTCAGAGAAGGGATAGGGAAAGCTCCGACCTATATAGGAGGCTTTATGGGATCGAGCTTGGAAAAGATTTTGAACCGTTTCACCTGATCCTCGACACCAGCAACCTAAATGAAGAATCAGTCTTCAAGATAGCTCTTATAGCCGTGAAAGAGTTCTTCAAGCTTTAGCCGCAGCTTCCTCCCACTCCTTAGCGACCTCAGCCCTGATCAAGTCCTCTAAGCAGTTTTGGCAAAGCATTCCACCATAATATCTCTCGACGGTTCTCTCGCTGTGAGAAAGCTTGTAATCCTTCTCCCTCGGGATCCCGTGAATTATCCCACCGCATCTGGCGCAATGATGATGCTTTCTCTTCTCATCAACATAATGGACGACGGTTCTCCCTCCAGGAGTTCTCACGAACCTCCTCTTCCTGCTCCTAGTCCTCAAGTATCTTCGAGGCATATCCGATCACCAGTTCCTCAATATCCAAAGCACCCAGATCTCAGGAATAAATAAACCTCACTCTGCTTGACCTAAACCTGCTCTCTTTCTCTGATCACGAGCTCAAGGATCTTGAAAGCCTTCTCCTTCTCCTCGCGGCTCACCCTGATTATCACGCTTCCAGCTCCAGGCTGACCATATATTATCATGGAGCCTTCGGGGGCTGAGAGTATCGCCGCTAGGGTTAGGAGGTCTTCCTCTCCCTCGACCGCTAAAACCACGTTTCTGACGGATTTCCTCGTAAGAAGGTTATGCAGCTTCAAGCAGGCATCTGGATCAAGCGTTCCCGCCTTGTTCACGCATCTAACCACTTCAAGATCCGCTGTATCGAATATCGCGGACGGCCTCCTCTCGGTCTTCCCATCGATCACGTAGATGGATACCCTTGCTCCAGCGTCCCTAAGCTTCCTCGAGGTATAGTCTCCCACAGCTATCACGACTGGCGGCTTCTCCGCCTCGATTATCTCCTTTATCTTTCTCGCGACCTCATTCGGATCGCCTGAGATCAGCTGGCCAGCAGGCTTCCTGAGAAGCTTCTTCACCCTATCCGAGAAGATGAGCCTGCGTTTTGGAGGCCATTCAAGCCACTCTGATCGCATAAGCCCCCTTCTTCCTTATCCCAAGCTCTCTGGCTATTTCAGATTTTTCCTCATCGATTATGATGAGCATTCCAGAAAAGTTTTGGGTGAGATTGGTTGAGCCGCAGTTCTCGCACTTGTTCTTGGATGTGGTTATGAACTTGCAGTCTCTGCACGCGCGCTCTCTAGCGGGCATCTACTCCTCACCTGCCACAGCCTTCGCCTTCTCAGGCTTCGGAGCAGCTTTTTCCAAGCTCTCCTTAATCCACTCAAGCTTTCCGAGGTATGGCTGCCTCGTGGTGACCCCGACCTTGCCCGTCGTGCCATGGGTTAGGGAGACCGCGACTATCCTGAACCTCACGTCATCTCCAACCTCAAGCTTCTTCCCAGTCTTCTTGCCCGTGAGAATAGAATGCCTCTCATCATAGGTGATGTAATCGTCCATTATTTGGGAGATGTGAAGCAGGGCGTCGAGAGGCCCGATTCTGATGAAGGCGCCGAAGTCCGTTATCTCAACTATCTCTCCCTCTCCGACCTCCTGCAGCCTCGGATAGAAGCAAAGCAGCTTAGCCTTGGCCTTGTGGTAGGTTGCTCCATCTCTCGGGAGAAGAATTCCTATCGGATCCGCCTCGACATCTACCACCATGACGACGTATCCCAAGTCCTCAACTATTTTTCCCTCATAAGCTTCTCTAAGCCTTTCCAAGACCACCCTCTTAAGCGGCTTGCCGAAATCCCTAGGCGGAACCGCGACAACATCCTCTATCTCGATAAGGTAGAACATTTTCCTAACCCTTTTAAAACTGCCGAAATTTAGCTATTTATTCCAAATTTAAGTATTGCTCTTCAGGAGGGAGCCTAGAGCCTGACCCCCTCGAACCTTATCCTCTGATCCGCTCCGACGCTGATTGTGGGGATGCCTTTTCTTCTGGCTCTCTCTAGGAGCTCTAGATCGACCGTCGCTATGGCCGCTCCGATTCTTTCCGCTTCTCGGAGAAGCTTCTCGTCGGGAGGTAAATTTCTCCCTCCGCCTATCTTTCTAAATCTCTCAGCGATCCTCAGCGCAAGCGATGCGAACGCTCCTCTCTTTCCACCTCTTCCTTCAAGGCTCTTAAGCTCGTTCAGGACATCCTCTAGAACATAGCATTCGAGAGGTTCTCCAAGCTTTTCCTCCGCCAGGGATATGAGGTCTCTTCCCTTCTCGACGCAGAGAAGCAGAAAGCTCGTATCCACCAAGACCTTCATCTCAAGCTACTTCCCCGTAGCCTATCAGCCTCCAAGCAGACCCTATTATCCTCGATATGGCGATCTTATCTCCCTCAGCTGCGACTATCGGTCTCCTCAGCTGAAGCTCCATCTTATCGCTCGTCCGCTTTCTCACTATCCCACTTGTAACAGCGGAGTAAATGTTCAGGACAAGTTGCTCTCCCTCCCTAACTGGAGCAACTGGAACCTCCTCGCTCAGCCCCACCACCCTTTTGAACAAGGTGTACTCCACTTCTATCTCGTAGTGGGTGGGTGGAAGGGTTCCAGGGGCTCCAGCCATGTTTCCAGTCATCCCATCGGACTTAGTCAGGGCGGGGTCGAGCTTAGTCTCTATACCTGTTAATCCTCCGCTTCTAGCCTCTTCAACGTTTTTCCCTCCAGCCCTGATGTTCACGACCTCGGTGACCAGGGGCTCATTCCTTCTCTCTCCAAGGATTATCCCAGGAGCTATCTCTATCTCATCGCCTACTCGGACGACTCCCCTGATTATTGAGCCTCCGATAACCCCTCCCTTAAGCTTCTGAGCAGGAGTTCCAGGAGGATTTATGTCGAAGGATCTTAGGATGGGCATCCTAAACGGCTTATCGAGTTCTCGAGGAGGCGTCGGAATGAATTTCTCCATCGCCCAGAGAAGTATGTCTATTCCGACAGCATGCTGACCAGATACTGGGACTATCGGGGCGTTCTCCACGATGGTTCCCCTGATATACTCCCTTATCTCATCATAGTTCTGCAAGGCTCTCTCCTTTGTCGAGACGTCTATCTTGTTTTGAGCGAAGACCATGTTTTTGACCCCGAGGATCAGGGCGGCTTGAAGATGCTCGCTGTCTTGAGGCTGGGGAAACTTATGCCGAACGTCCGCGACGAATATCGCTCCATCAAATAGGGCAGCTCCGGAGAGCATGGTTATCATGAGGGAGTGGTGGCCTGGGCAATCTATGAATGAGACTGCTCTGACGAACTCGGTCTCAGAGCCGCATCTGGGACACTTTTCCTCGGTCGTGTAGTTGTGAGGCTCCTCGCAGCTCGGGCACCTATAGATCGCAGCATCCGCATAGCCGATCTTTATCGTGATCCCCCTTTTCAGCTCCTCCGAGTGTCTGGCAGGCCAGATGCCCGTTATGGCCTGGACTATCGTGCTCTTGCCGTTATCGACGTGGCCAAGCGTGCCTATGTTCACTTCAGGCTGAGCTGGAAGAGGCTTAATAGTCGACAAGCTTCATCTAAAGATCTGCATGATCCTCTAGCTCTTAACTATTTATTGAGAGGCGGCTCGAACGCTATCTGGTGTCAAGCTCCTCCTCGCTGAAGAATATCTTATGCTCCCTCTCATAGGATTCAGGGCTATCCGCAGCGTGTATCAGGTTGTCGGTGAGCTCTATGGCGAAATCTCCTCGAATCGTTCCCGCCTCAGCTTGAGCAGGGTCGGTGGCGCCTATCAGCTTCCTGACGACGCTTACCGCCTTCCTCCCCTCTAGAACCATTAGGGCGACGGTCTTGCCTGCTATCGCGTTTATCAGATTCTCATAGAACGGCTTCCCATAATGAACCTTGTAAAGCTCCTCAGCCTTCTCCTTAGGCATCTTCAAGATCTTCATCTGCAGGATCTTCAACCCCTTTCTCTCGAACCTGGAGATCACCTCTCCGATCAGCCCTCTCTCCACACAGCTAGGCTTCAACATCACGAAAGTCCTTTCAATATCTTGTCCGCCGCTCATGCACTCTAGTGAGCTGAGCTAGAATATAGGGATGATCATGTAGGGAATTGGATCACCTGACGGCTTCAGGGGCATACTTTTCCGTCCACTTAAGCTTTCTCGGATCTCTCTTGAACTCTATCATGCTGATCCTGCACTTCCTAGAGCAGAACCAAAGCCTGCTGCCATCATTCTTGACATATAGTATGCCCTTGCCGTGAAGGAATTCTTTCCCGCAGAACGCGCACCTATGGGTCGTCGGCAACCTTGATCACCTCACCTAATCTTCTCCGCCTCACGCTCGGTATCAAGCAGCAGGAGGATGTCTCCGATTCTCACGGGTCCCTTGACGTTCCTGGAGATCACCCTGCCCGCATCTCTTCCCTCAAGTATCCTAACCCTGACCTGGGTGACCTCTCCCGTTACGCCTGTCCTCCCGACGATCTGCTCGACCACAGCTGGAACAGGCTCCTCGACCCTCTCAGCCCTCTTGCTCATCGCCTACCTCAAAGACTCAAAGCTAAGAGTCTCTTCTTAACTCTTTGCCCATCCCCGAACTCATGCTTCGAGCTCCACTTTCACGGCCGCGTAGCCGACCACGGAGCCGTAATCTCCAGTTATATCCCCGCTGGTAGCATACTTGAGGACCTCCGCCTCCCTCGCTCCAGCCTTCCTGCATGCGTGGATCAGGGCGGCGACTGGACCATAGCCGCACATCGATATGTCGTTCCTCGAGATGACCTCATATAACCCCTCGGCGCTCAGCCTTCTAACCTCCTCCAACGCCCTCATATCCTTGCTCTTCGCCTGCTCATGAGGCTCATAGTGGGTCATGTCGCTCGAAGCAATGAGAACCACATCGTCTCTAGCCTTGAGAACCTCTCCGAGAGCCTCCCCGACCCTGATGCACGTCTCAAGGCTTTGATCTAGGAAGCAGATGGGGACGAGCTTGACTTCCCCCAAGACGTATTGGAGGAATGGTAGCTGAACCTCTATGGAATGCTCCCTCTCATGAGAAAACTCGTCTAGGGAGAACACGTCGGAAGCCTTCGCGAGCTCCATGGCCAAATCCCTATCAATCTCAACTTCTCCGAGCGGCGTCACCCAAACTCCCTCAGGGAAAATGGATACGGGAGTTCCAACCCCATAATGATTCGGCCCCATGACCACCGCGGTCCCAACCTTTCTTTCATCTAGCTGAGCATAAGCGTGGGCAGCGATAGGACCAGAATACATGTAGCCCGCATGCGGGGCGATCAGGGCAGGCGGTCTCCGATCACCCTTCACCCGCTTCGGCAGCTTTCCTGGCCCGAGCTCATGCAGGAATGCCCACTCTATCTCCTCTCTCAACCTTTCCTCGGATGAGGAGTAGAACATCCCAGCGACGGCAGGACTCCTTCGCCTAGTCAACTTCAAGCCCTCCCCTAGACGGCATCAAATATATTTATCATTTTGCTAACTTGCTTGGATCATGAAGGATATAGAGCTGAGAAAAAGAGATCATATCAGCTTATGCGTCGAGCTTGGAAGCGAGGCGGAGTTCTCAGAGAAGACGACCTGGCTCGAGCACGTTGAGCTAATCCACGACGCGCTACCAGAGCTAAACCTCAGCGAAGTCTCCCCTGAAGCATCCCTACTCGGGAGAAAGTTCTCCTATCCCATTCTAATCGAGGGAATGACCGGCGGGACTCGCGAAGCATATCGAATAAACCGTAATCTCGCAGAAGCCGCCGAGAAGCTCGATATACCTGTTGGGGTTGGAAGCCAGAGAGCTGGAATGGAAAACCCGTCTCTGAGAGATACGTATCGGGTGATGAGGGAGATTGCGCCCAGAATCTTTCTTATCGGAAATTTGAGCGGTGTCGAGCTCATGAGAGAAGGTCTCAGCTACGCTGAAAAAGCGGTGGAGATGATCGAGGCTGACGCCCTAGCGATCCACCTAAACATCTTACAGGAGCTTATCCAGCCCGAGGGCTCAACGACGTTCAAGGGAATATTGGAGTCGATCAGGAAGGCTGCTGAAAAGCTTAGCGTCCCCTTGATAGTGAAGGAGGTTGGGACTGGGATATCCAAGGAGGTCGCGGAGGAGCTTGTGGACGCTGGGGTCAAGGCGATAGATGTCGCTGGAGCTGGAGGAACGAACTGGGCGAAGATTGAGCTTGAGAGGGTGAAGGGCTTGAGCCCGCTCAAAGCATCTATAGCTGAGCTCTTCTCCGAGTGGGGAATACCGACGGCCGCCTCGATAATCGAGGTATCATCCACGGTCAAGAACCTAGAGATCATAGCATCAGGAGGAATAAGAAACGGGCTTCAAGCAGCGAAAGCCATCGCCCTAGGAGCAGACTTCGTTGGGATCGCTCGGCCCCTACTGAAGCCAGCTCTCAAGAGCTCTGAAGCAGTCGAGCAGACGATTCTCAAGCTCGCTGAAGAGCTTAGGGTTGCGATGCTTTTAACGGGCTCCAAGAACATACTCGACCTTAAGAGATGCAGGTATGTCTTGCATGGACCTTTGCTGGAATGGGTTATGCAGAGGATTGAAGGAGTTAGTCGTGAGCCTTAATGAATTTGAATTCGCTATCTGAATCTCTCCTGCAGAACCCGAACCTCTCGAACTGGATTATCTCATCAAGCTTAACGGTCTCAACTGCTTTCTCCCCAAATCCCTTAATGATCTTCAAGCTTT
>CAYXHS010000050.1:2208-8128 GCA_964465105.1 uncultured Nitrososphaeria archaeon | reverse complement strand
ACAGATATGATCTAGATTCTTGGCTAAAAACTCTCTGGCAAGGGATTCGGAGGGCTTTTAAGGATCAGCTGCTCATCCTGCCTCGATGAACATCGAGATCTTAAGGGAGGCTATTAAGCGGTATAACCGCTATAGGAGCCCTGAGGCTACCGCCAGGCTGTTGGAGGCTAAAGAGAGAGGCTTCGCCGTCGAGTTTTCTGGAAGCTTCTGCTTGAGCTGCGGGATCTATGATTGGCTTGAGGACCTGATCTATGAAATCAGAGAACTTGATCCCGAGTCGTATGCTGAGATCTCAAGCTGGAGATGGGTCTCGGATGACACCATAGTCGCAGAGTTCAAGTGCTCTAAGAGGATGGAGAAGACTTAATCCGCATAGCTAAGACCCTTCTCCTCGAGCTCTTGCAAGGAGCCTGATGCAGCTTGGCGGCACCTCTCTGCAAAGGTATATCTCATCGGTCGCCTTATAGAATTTCACACCGTTCTTGCGAGCCTTCTCCGCATCTATCTCCAGGATTACTGGCTTGCTCGTTCTCCTGAGACCTATGAGCTTAGCGATCTCCACGGTTGGGGATAGATGCACCCAGTTTCTCCTCATGGGCTTTAGCCCGATCTTCAGGATTCGGCTGGCGGCCTCCCGCGTTGTCCCGTGATACAAGACCCTAACTCTATCATCCTCTTTCAGGTCGAGCTTTACTGGGATGCTGTGGCCGTAGAGGGCTCTGATCTTCCCATCCTTGATCTCAAACCTCCGCCTATCGCTTCTCTCCACGATCTCTCGGATGAGCTTCTCAGTTACTTGAGGAAACCTCTTTTTGAGCTTAGAGAGAACCTCCGCTAAGCTTACGAAGCCGCGTTCATCTATCCTCAGGTCCTCAGGGTTGTGTCTAAGCAGGTAGCTCAGATATCTGCTTATTCTGGTCCGCAGCATTTCTCCCCGATTGGATCTCAAGTTCTACTAAGAAAATGGGGATGAATTGATCTTTTAACCATTCTAGGAAGTTACTTCTCTTCGGCCTGATCTGTTGAGCCGATTTTTCTGGCGAGCAGCTTCATGAGCTCTTCCTCTTCTAGGGCGTGCTTCTCGTCTGGAGTGAGCTCCTCTGGGAGCCATTCGGGTTTGCGCCGACCCTTATAGTATGCTCTTATCGCTCTCCTGAGGGCGCCGACCGCTAAAACTCCACAGTGATGTTTTATGGGTGGAAGTCCTCCGAGCTCATCGGACAGCTGCTTCCAGCTCACCTTCCAAGCTTCTTCGAGAGTCTTCCCTTTGATTATCTCTGTTAGGAGGCTGGAGGTCGCTATGTTCGCCGCGCATCCATAGCTCTCGAAAGACGCCTTTAGAATTCTCTCCGACTTCTCATCAACCTTAAGATAGATTGTTATCATGTCGCCGCAGGCAAGGCTCCCAGCAGTCGCGACCACGTTCGCGTCATCCAGCTTCCCGAGGTTCTTCGGGTTCCTGAAAAGCTCCAAGACCTTTGGGCTATATGGAAGCGGGATTCTTGAAGACAGCTTACATCACCTCCTTGGGCGCTATTGATCTTATCCTCTTGACCGCTTCGACGAGCTGGCTGAGAGCATATTCGATGTCTTCTTCGCTGTGAAGAGGAGAGACCTTCATGAGAACGCTTCCATGAGCTATCTCATATTGTCTTCCGATCGCGAGGAGGACGTGAGAAGGCTCAAGGGTTCTGCTCGTGCAGGCGCTCCCGCTCGAAACGTATACTCCTCTTAGGCTCAGCTCAACCGTCAAGGCTTCGCCCTCACATGAGAGGAAGCTCACGTTAACGTTGTCGACCGATCGTCGGTCGCCCTTAGGGCCGTTCAGAAAGACGTCATCTATCTGATCGAGGATGCCGTCGATGAGGATGTCTCTAAGCTTTCTCATCTTATCCCGATATTGGTCGAAGTTCTCCCTGAAGAGCTCTAGGGCCTTAGAGAAGCCAGCTATCGAGGGAACGTTCTCGATCCCAGGCCAAAGCTTCTGAGAGCTCAGCTGACCATACAGTATCGGCTCAAGCTTAACTCCCTCCCTCACATAGAGAGCTCCAACCCCCTTCGGCGCGTAGACTTTATGTCCGCTGAAGGAAGCCATGTCTATTCCAAGCTTCTCCAAGTCCAGGGGTATTCTTCCAAGGGCGTCGCATGCATCCGTGTGAACGACTATGTCAGGATCTTTATCCTTCGCTACCTCGGCGACAGCCTTGAGGTCTTGAATGGTTCCTATCTCATGGTTCACCGCCGCGACGCTTACCATCAGGGTTTCATCATCCACTTGACTGGAGAGGTAATCCAAGTTTATGAAGCCCTCCTTATCTACGGGTATCTCGACGAGCTTGAAGCCCTGCTCCTGAAGCCTCTCGGCTGGAAACTTGACGCTGAGATGCTCTATCGAGGAGACTAAGATTTTCCTTCGGCTGGGATTCGCCTTAGCCAGACCCATCACCGCCAGATTATTCGCCTCGGTCCCGCTATGCGTGAAGACTATCTCCCCATCCTCCGCGCTGATGAGCGTCATTAAGTTCTCCTTAGCCTCCAAGAGAATTTCGAAGGCGCTCCAGCCAGGCTTATGGGTTATCGATGGATGACCGTAACCATATTCTCTGTAGGCTTTCAGGAGCTCGTTCAACGCCTCTTCAAAGATCAGACCAGAGTTCTCCAAGTCTAGGTAAACTTCCCGCCTGGGCTCGCCGTGAGCCTGGATCAGGGCTCTCACGTCCTTGAGGTGCTTCGATAAAGCTTGCCGCAAGCCGCATCACCGGCCATACGTCACGGAGAAGCTATGACACGCCTCCTGCCCGCCTTAAAGGGCTTAGAAGACTTTTTCCTCTTTCCAGCTATATGCTTGACGGCGGTCTCGCAGATCTCGCAGAAGGGCATGTCCTTTGGAGGCGCCCCCGAGGTCAGGATCTTCTCAACATATCTGTCAACGTATTCTCTCACATCCTTTGACCTCGATAGAACCTTCGCCATCTTTATCCCTCGCTTGGAATTCAGGTAATGGCTTATCGACGGCTGAGTAACTCCTAGAAGCTTTGCGACCTCGGACTGGGTCAGCCCGTATTTTTCTATCAGCTTCTTAGCTATCATGAGCCTTAGGGCGGGGATCACGTATTTCGCTGAGAGTTCGCATGGGAAGCTCAATTCCGTCAAAAGCTGTAATTACATCGTTATAAGTATTTTCCGCTAAACCTCCACCAATATCTCAAAGTAGTCATCGACCTTCTTAGAGCCCAAGAACCTGTGGCCTGTGCGGGTAGCCCACTCCCTCACGTCTTCAGGAGACTTGGGATCCGTTGAGAGGAGCCTTATCCTTGTTCCTGGCTCAGCTTTCCTCACGGCGCGGATCAGGCTTACGAGCGGGCCTGGGCATGACCTATACCTCGCGTCAACAACGAGCTCTCCGCTCATGGCTTCTCTAATCCTCCATGCCTCCGAAAATATTCTTCAAGTTGCTCAGCATACTTATACCCGCTGTCGGGAAATATCAGGACGTAGTTTCCCGATTCTTTCGCGATCTTCTTGAAAGCCCTGAATACCGCCCCTGAGCTTAAGCCTATCAGAAGCCCCTCCCTCCTAGCGACTTCGAGCACTCCTTCTATCGCCTCGTCCCTGGTCACGTCTACTATCTCGTCGAATTCAGCTAGGTGAATCCACTTCATTCCAGATTCCACCCTCCTTATGCCAGGTATCACCTCGCCCGAAGCTGGCTGAACCCCGACGATCTTTACATCTTCACCATACTTGCTCTTAAAGTAGATGGAGATCGCGCTCATGTGGCCTGAGGTTCCTAAGCCTCCGAGAACGCAGTCGGGCTTAACACCTATCGAGCTAAGCTGCTCATCCAATTCCCGCGCCGTATATTTTAGATGAACCTTGAAGTTCGCGTCGTTCTCGAATTGATTCAGATGAGTTGCCTTATCTCTTTTCGCCATGGCATCGACATCGCCTATCGCTTCAACCGTGAGGCTAACCGGCATTCTCACCGCCTCCGCTCCTAAGGCCCTCAGGATGATGTCGCTGACCTTCTGGATCGTCTTCGGAATGAAAAGCTTGGTCTTCCTACCGAGTATGTTCGCTATCGAGGCTAAGGCTATCCCAGTATTTGTCGACGTCGCCTCGTAGAGCATCTCGCCGAGCCGGCCTTCCTCTATGGCCTCCATGATCATCGACCAGGCAACCCTATCCTTCACGCTGTTGCTGAAGGGGTTAAAAGCTTCGAGCTTGGCGTAAACACTTCTCCCTCCCCCAGAGAATGATCGAAGCTTCACAAGCGGTGTCGGCCAATCCTCATACAGCAGAGAGACTGCTCTCGTATACTCTCAGCTTCCTCCGATCAAGGTCGATCGAAATGAGGTTGCTTAATGGAATGCTTATAGGTCTTATCTCGGCGGATACCTCCACCTCGAAGTCGCTTTCAGGAAGCCGCCTCCTAATCCCAGCTTCTAGAAGCAAGCTCAAATCGATTTCTTCGGGCGCGGGCTTAAGCCGTTTAACCCTAAACACGCTTCTATCAAGCAGGATCGCTGGAGCCTTGGATGCCGATAACAGCCTCAGAGATTCCAGAACCTCGGAGCCCTTCAGCACGGTGAGGCTGCTCCTCTCTACGAGAAGAGGCTCATGAACGACGCCCTCCTTCAGGATCCTGCGATATGATTTCAGAACTTCGGGCAGGCTCGGCCTAAAGACCTGTTTAAGCTGGCTTATGCTGAGGAGCTTAAGTCCATCTGATTCCATCCTTCACACCTCCTTCAATTAACCGTTATGAGAACTTCTAACCCCCGAGCTCTCGGCTTATCCGCTCCAACGCCTTTCGAAAGACCTCAAGCTCCTCGAGGGTGTTGTATAGGTAGAAGGAGGCTCTTACCGAGCTTTTGATGCCAAGCCTCATGTGAAGGGGTTGGGCGCAGTGAAATCCGGATCTGACCGCGATGTTCTCGAACTCGTCTAGAAGGGCGGCTATGAGGTCTCCGCTAACCCCCCTGAGGTTGAAGGCGACTATCCCGCATCTCCTAGAAGGGTCTTTAGGCCCATAAACCTCGACATCATCGATCTCCTCTAAGAGCTTTAGAGCCCTTTCGGTGAGCTTTCTTTCATGTTCCACTATCGCTTCCATGCCAACCTGCTTCAGGTATCTCACGGCGGCCGCGAGACCTATTGCTCCAGCGATGTTAGGGGTTCCAGCCTCGAACATCCAGGGCATGTCGTTCAGCCTGTATCCGCCGAGCTCGACGTGGCTTATCATCTCACCTCCTCCGAAGGGCGGGTCAAGCTCCTCCTCAACCCCCTTCCTAACATATAGGCAGCCTATACCTGTGGGGCCGAGAAGCTTGTGGCCGCTGAAGGCCAGCAGATCGCATTCAAGCTCCTTCACGTTTACTGGCATGTGTGGAACTGACTGGGCGGCGTCAACGAGCATAAGGGCATCATGTTCATGAGCGATTCTAGCTATCTTCTTGACATCGTTTATCGTTCCCAGAACGTTTGAGACATGGCATATCGCGACGATCCTCGTCTTGCTCGTTATCGCTTGCTCGAGCTCCTCTAGATCGAGCTCGCCCTCATCGGTGACCCCAACGTACTTGAGCTTCACCCCGAATCGCTTGGCCGCTATCTGCCAGGGAACCATGTTGGAGTGATGCTCCATGACGGATAGGATGACCTCGTCTCCAGGCTTCCAGCTGAGCCCGTGTGCCACCATGTTTATCCCTTCTGTCGTGTTCTTAGTGAAGACTAGCTCACTCGAATCGCAGCCGATGAACTTGGCGACCTCAGCCCTAGAGCTTTCATATAGGTCGGTTGCCTCCTGGGAGAGGGAATAAACCCCTCGATGAACGTTCGCGCAGTAATTCTCATAATAGGATTTAACCGCGTCGATCACCTGCCTGGGCTTAAGGCTGGTAGCGGCGCTATCCAGATA
>CAYXHS010000050.1:0-2108 GCA_964465105.1 uncultured Nitrososphaeria archaeon | reverse complement strand
GAGAGACGGGTTCCTGAGGAAGGCAATCTTGGTGGATAGGGAGACCCTCACCGTTCTAGATGGTCATCACAGGATAGAGGCTTTGAGAAAGCTCGGATGCAGGAAGATCCCATGCCTCTTGATAGATTATCTATCTCCCAGGATAGAGGTTAGGGGAGGAAGTGGTGAGAAGAGTATCCTAAAGGAACAGGTCGTCGAGGCTGGAATCAGGGGGAGGCTTATGCCTCCTAAAACCACTCGGCACCTAGTATTAGTTGGAGGAAAGGTTTTACATGTATCTGAGATAGAGCCTGATCTGAACATACCTCTCCATGACCTTCTCTGAAAAAATGTTGGATAATTTTAGCTGGAAAGCGTTATCGTTAATCCGACGCTGGCCGTAAGCTTGCCCTCACCAGGAGCTATCGGAACTTCAGCATATTCAGCTGCTGCCTTAACCTCTCTGATGATTATCGGCGGAGCCTGCTGGGCTGAGATGCTTATGGACTCAACCCTCACCACCTTCAGACCTAGTGAGGAAGCTGCTGCTTCAGCTTTCCGCATGGCATCGTCTATGGCGGCCTTAATCGCCTCGTTCAATAGCTCAGACTTCTTACCCTCGGATATCGTGAACTGAAGGCCGTACATTTTATCTGCTCCAGCGGAGAATGCCGCGTCGATCACCTTTCCCACGAGGGTTATGTCTCGAACCCTGACCGTCAAGCTATATGATGCCTCGTAGTCTACGAGCTTTGGAGGCTTCTGCTCCCAATCATATCTCGGGCTAACCGTGATGCTCGAGGTCTTGAGATCATCGCGGCTTATCCCAAGCTCCTCCATCGCCGAGATTATCGCGGATGCCTTCTCAGCGCATCGACCTAATGCTTCCGCCGCTGTCTCACCGTATCCCAGAGCAGCAAAGACTATGATCGCTTCGTCAGGCGAGTATGATACCTCTCCATAGCCTGAGACCGTAAGGGTGGTGAAGTTCTCAGCCTTGACACCGTATCCCTGGTATCCTGGCTCGGCTGCATACGCCGTCGTCAGACCTATTATCGATATTGCTAGAGATGCTGCGGCGATTATCCCGAAAGCGACCACCATTAGAACAAGAACCCTATTCATCATGAATAATAGTGGTTTGAGGCTCTTTTAATCCCTGTGATCAGAACGCTGCCGTCCGATTTCTAGAACGATGCTCAGCCCGAGGGCTGAATGACCTTTCCTAGGTCTTGCGGAAGCCTGTAGCCTTGAACCTTCTCAGCGGTTTCCCGAAGCTCCTCGGATCTAAGAACCTCTAAAAAGGCTTTTAGAGGCTTTTTCTCAAGCTTCTCGAGCGATACGGCGAAGTCGAAGTTCTCCCACCTCACGGGCTTAAACCTCAGCCCATACTTCGCGGCAACCCACCTCAGGGTCAACCCGATATCAGCTCTACCCAAGGCTATGGCTTTCGCTACATCTAGGTGGGTGCTCACCTCGTTCTCATATCCCTTTATACTCCTAACTAGCTCCCTGAAAGCTACACCTCTAGCCTCTGCTTCTCTCCTAAGTAGGTAATCCAGATATACCCTCGTGCCCGATCCCAGGTTTCGGTTCACCAGCCTAGCCTCCCCCTCAACTAAGGCTTTAAGCGGGTCTCTGATCTCAGCTTTATAAGCAAAGCCGAGCTCCCTCTCATATCCCCTAATCAGGACAACCTTTTCCTCGAGCCAATACCTTGAGATGAATGGAACGTTGTATTGGCCGGTCTCCTCGTCGTAGAGGTGTATTCCAGCGAGGTCAGCCTCACCGAGCATTAGGGAGGATAAGCCTCCCGACGAGCCTATCCAAGCTATCTCAATGAACTCTACTCCATGGCTCCTCATCATGCCGAAGAGATGCTCCAAGAGCACATCGTTGCTCCCAGCGTAGATAAGCTCAGGAGCCTCAAACCTCGCAGACCTCACGCTCAATCTCCTCTTGAGAACTCTCCGATACTCTGAGACGTAGTATTCGACGAGCTTTCTTCCATAATCCGTTAGAGCCGCACCCCCGCCCCGCCTTCCCCCATGCTTAGCCTCCACCACCTTAGTCCCCAAGGCGCGTTCAAGCCTAGCCACCGCCTCCCAAGCCCGCGAATACGATAATCC
>CAYXHS010000049.1:0-8279 GCA_964465105.1 uncultured Nitrososphaeria archaeon | reverse complement strand
GCTACCTGCTGAAGTGGAATAGCCCATGGGGTGAGGGTTTTCCAGGATGGCATATAGAGTGCTGTGTTATGGCGATGAGGTATCTCGGAGAGCAAATAGATATTCATGGTGGAGGCCAAGAGCTCATCCTGCCGCATCATGAGAACGAGATAGCTCAGGCAGAAGCATACACGGGTAAGAAGCCTTTCGCGAGATATTGGCTTCACACGGGCTACCTGACGATAAACGGCGAGAAGATGAGCAAGAGCCTTGGAAACTTCATCTCGATCAAGGACGCCCTGAAGAAATACGATCCAGATGTCATCAGGCTTTTCATACTCTCAGCCCATTATCGAAGCCAGATAGACTATAATGAGGCTTCACTGAAGCAAGCGCAGCTCAATCTACTGAGAATAAGGGAGACCTTAAACCAGCTGTATGAGGTTATGGAGGAATCTGAGGAGATCGGTGAAACGGCTCCGAGGGAAGTCAATGAAGCCAGGAATAGGTTCATTCAGGCCATGGAAGATGACTTCAACACTCCGAGCGCCTTAGCTGAGCTTTATAGGCTTGTGAGGTCGGCAAACGCTTATCTCAGCTCGAGGTCGAGACACGATAGGAAAGTTCTGAAGGCATATTACGACATGATCCTTGAGCTTTCACAGGTTCTCGGCCTCTTACAGCATTATGAGCCTGAGAAGCTTAGCCTGCAGGCGGATGTGAAAAGGATTCTCGACATCTTGCTGAAAGTTAGGGAGGAGCTTAGGAGGAGAAAGCTCTATGATTTGAGCGATGATATTCGGAATAAGCTTGCCGAGATAGGGATAGTGGTTGAGGACACGGCTCAAGGTCAGAGGGTGAGGTTCAGGGTCATCGGCTGAAAGACCTTCTCTCCGCATACAAGAAGGATTATAATCTCGGAGCTGTCATCGAAGATGTATGAAAGCGGTAATCCTCGCTGGAGGCTATGGGAAGAGGCTTAGACCTCTCACCGAGACCCTTCCCAAGAGTCTTCTCCCCGTGGGAGATAAGGGGATAATCGAGTGGCAGCTGATCTGGCTGAAGAAGTATGGGATCGAGGAGGTGGTGGTTTGCGCGGGCTATCTCAAGGAGAAGCTAATGGAGAAGCTTGGAAGCGGCTCCAGCTACGGCTTGAAGATCGATTACGCGATTGAGGAGAAGCCTCTCGGAACGGGAGGAGCTTTGAAGAATGCTGAGCCTTTTCTTAGGGGAGAGGAGAATTTCATAACGCTGAATGGGGATGTGTTGACGGACTTGAACCCCCTTGATCTTCTTGAGGATCTAGATGAGGGATGCATAGGCTCGATGGCCCTCGTCCCCCTTCCATCGCCCTTCGGGATAGTTGACTTCGACCCTGAAAGCAGAAAGATAAGATCCTTCGTGGAGAAGCCTAGGATACGCGAATACTGGATAAACGCGGGAGTTTATGCTCTGAAATCCGAGATATTCGGTTACCTGCCTGAGAAGGGAGATATTGAGCGGACGACGTTTCCCATGCTCGCTGAGAGGGGGTTGCTGAAAGCCCATCCGTTTGAGTCATGTAGCTGGATGAGTATCGATAGCCATAAGGATCTTGAGGAGGCTTCTAGAACGATTCCGAAGCTTGAGCTCTTCAAGGGATAAGGCTATTAGGTGAGCAGGACATTTAGCTGCTGATGAGTGAGGCTGCCGCCTTAAGGATCGAGGTCCCGAAGCTGGAGGAGCTGATATTCATCGCATCATCTATGCATGCCTCGATAGTGAATCTAGATGAGGAGAGGAGGCTTGCTTTCGTTTTCCTGGTGCCGATAGCCTCCCTAACCCCGATAATCTATTACTGCAAGCTTGATAAGCTTCCAGATGGAAGATATGCTCACTTCAACAGGATAACTGGGAAGATCAGGTTCAGCAACGAGCTCTCAACGGAGCCCAATGAAGTGAGCATCCTGCTGGCAAGGGTGAAGTCTCAGAAATTGATTCCATGATTCTCAGCGTCGTTCGGCTGATCATAGCCTCTTGGCCATTATATATGCGTCTTCGCCATCTATGTAATATCGCTTCGAGACCCTCACTATCTCGAATCCGAGCTTTCGATAGAGGGAGATCGCTGGGGTGTTTGAGACCCTGACCTCCAGGTAGGCTTCAGAGCAGCCATATTCTTCTCTTAGCGTTTTCAGCGCCCTGCTAAGCAGCGCTTTCGCCACCCCCCTCCGCCTATGTTCTGGAAGAACTGCTATCGAGATTATGTGCCCAAGCTTCTTCATGTTCAGCCTATCCAGCTTTGAGAAGCCCCGCTCAACCCTGCACATGATATATCCAGCTATCTCTCCATCGACCTCAGCGACCAGAAAGGTCTTCGGATAGCTTTGGAGGATGGAGTCGAAGAAGAAGAACGTGTAGTTTTCTGGGAGGCAGATCCGATTTATCATCATGACCCGTGAAAGGTCTGCAGCTGAAGCCTCCCTGATCTGGAAGGACTGTTCTCTGCCCTGGATCTCCATGCCCGCCCTTCCTCTCAAGTATCATAAACTCTGCTATTCTTTATGCTTCATCCCACCTACTCCCACCACTTCTTCCTGAGAGGCATGGCGAGTATCTCCCTGATCTCCAGCCTCTTCCTGAAGTCGGGGCCAAGCATATCCTTTGAGGAGGCGGCCTTAGCCACTATCGCCGTGTCCGCTCCCTTCTCCGTCCCTCCTACCCCTATTACCTCCTGCTTGGGCTTCACAACTCCCTCATCTACGGCTATCAGGATCACCTCGACGGCGACCTTGAGACCTTGGCCGAGCATGTAGAGCGCGCTCCTTATCTTATCCATTCCACGCTTGTGTAGGGGCAGATCCGCCTCCTCAATGACTACTCCTCCCGAGCTAAGTATCTCCTCCCTGATCTTCGGTTGAATCCTCTCATAGGACACAACTATGACCCTCGCCTTCTCTCTGAGAGCCTTGACGAAGCTCAGCCCAGTTTTCCCAGAAGTGCTCGCGACCACGACCGTCCTCACGTCACCCTCATCCAGCCTTCTCGAAACAGCTTCGAGAACCGCCTCAGTGTTCTTAGATCCAGGTCTCTCGAAATACCTGCAAGGCTTCTCACTAAACTCCATGAAAGTTATCTTCCCGAATTCAGATATATTTCTTCATGCCGACTTCCTGCCAGGAAAGTATTAAAGTGAGCAGAGGTTTAGTGAATTGGATAAGGGGCTTTGGAATACTATTACGAGGACCTTGAAGCGATTAAGGAGATAGTCTCGCGGCACTTCACGGTCGAGGATGTCTTTTATGAAGCTGGCTTCCTCACCTTCCTGGTCGCCGAGACCGAGATAAAGGAGCGTTTCAGGCGACTATATAAAGACCTTAAGGATCTAAGGTATCTTCCCTCAGCACGCTGGCGGGATGGCAAGGTCGTCATACGGATTCTCAGATACCGTGAGCCGACTTTCGGGTGGACACGCTTCAGGAGGCTGCCGCTTATCCTCTTCATCGCGACCCTGGCGGCGATTCTCTTAGATGGTTATCTCAGGTCGTCGGCGTCGATTTACGATGTTCTGTTCGGCCCAAGGAGTGTTCTTGATAGGTTATGGGAGGCATCTCTCTTCACCCTCTTCCTAATGGCGATAATCGGGTTGCATGAGCTAGGCCACCTCGTCGCTGCGAAGAAGAGCGGGATGAAGGCGACATTACCCTACTTCATTCCAGGGATTCCTGGAATGCTGCCCACCTTCGGCGCGGTGATCTTCCAGAAGGAACCCATACTGAACAGGGATGATATGTTTGACCTCGGGATAAGCGGGCCGCTCATGAGCTTCATCTTGAGCATCCTAGTCACCTTCTTCGCGATAAAGACTCAGACCTTATGGCTTACTGAGATTGAGCATCAGCGAATAATAGAGAGTATAAAGGCGAGCGGAGGCATCTTCCTTCCCATCCCCATGATCATGGAGCTTCTGGTGATGCTCTTCAGGGTTCCTGGAAAGCTTCCTCTCCTAGTCGGCACGGCTTGGTTTGCGGCATGGCTCGGCTTCTTGGTTACGGCCCTCAACCTTCTCCCGATCTGGCAACTGGACGGCTCGAAGATCTTTAGAAGCGTTTTAACGGCTAAGCAACATAAGATCGCAAGCTACGTCTCCCTGGTGATCCTAGCGATCTCAGGCTACATAATAATAGCCTTGCTCTTCTTTCTGCTCATGTCTAGGACTCCTGATATACCTCCTCTAGATGAGGTGTCGCCGCTCTCCAGAGAGAGAAAGCTAATCTTTCTCGGCACATTCCTGATGATAGCCCTCAGCTTCGTTCCCGCGATATACCTCTAACAGGCTTAACCCCAACTTTCTCCAAGATCAAGATCCTCGCGCTTCTGCTGTAAAGCCTCAAAGCGTAAGTCAGCATGTCTTGAGGGGTATCAAACCCCCTGATATCAAAAAGGTTTCTCAGGAGACTTTTCGGAAGAGCTGATGTGAAGGCTATCCGCCTCTCCTCTGAGACCCTTCTCAAAAGCCGCATGAGCTCTTGATCGAGAAGGCTTCCGCGATCCCCGAAAGCCGCCTCGAGAAATTCCTTCGACCCTAATCCACGCTTGCACTCAGCTATAACCCCTATCAGCCCACCATCCTTGACAGACTCCTCGAGGAGGCCGACCACATGGGCAACCTGCTGGAAGGATGAGTCTCTCGGAGCTCCGCCGCAGCCCGCGATCACCACATCGAAGTCCCCGACTGGAGCAGTCATATCCGCATCCTCGACGACCCTAGCGATGTTCTCGGCATCTCCAACCAAGAGCTGATCCTTCAGAATGGTTATGGCCTTGAGGTTCAGCTCCTCAACTGCCTGCGTCCAAGCCTCGCTTATCATCTCTCTCAAGCTCTCGTCGGCTTCAAGCTTAGGCTTGAGAAAACCTCCAAGGACTAGGGTCTCGATTATCGAAGCTTTTCCGAGTATGCCGTGAGGCTCTGAGCCAGCTAGGATCACGCTTACAGGCGATTCGAGAAGCTTTCTTGCGATGGGAATTCCCCTGAGCTCCGCGAACTCGCATTCATCAGCATCAAAGACCTTAACATCCAGCCCATACTCTTTCAAGCTTCTCCTCAGATGTTCTCTTCCCTCTGATGGGTCGAGCCTCCAGCACGAAGCTATCAACGTGATTCCTCCAACCTCGCTCTCAAGGGATTCGATCAGATGCTTTAGGATCATTAAGAGGAGCTTATCCCCAGAGTGATCATAGGCTATGACCACCTCCCTGGATCCAGCGTCCCGTTTGACCTCCTCAGCGAGATCTGTGACCTTTCTCCAAACCTCTTCTCCAGGCTTAAGCTCCTTGACCTCAAGCTTCTCGCAGGAAACCTCCTCAGGAACCTCGAGCGAGACCTCGGTGACCCCATACTTGAACCAGAACTCAGGCATTACCCAGCCCTTGAGAAGATGGCCAGCTATTTAGGCATGAGGCTTAAAGCCAGCCAGTTCCAGAGTCAGGGTAGTTCATGGGGATGCTGGCGGAGGCTGAGAGCAGGCTGAGGGAGGCTTGCAGGAAGGCGGCTGAGCTTATCTTAGAGTCTGGAGGCCGAGGAGCCGAGGAGGTTAAGAGGCTCGTCGCGAGAGAGTATGGGCTTAGGAGGGTTCCATCAAACATAGAGATAATTGAGAACGCTCCTGAACCTCTTAGATATGAGCTCAGGAGAATTCTCCTGAAGAAGCCCGTGAAGACGATCTCAGGGGTGGCGACGATAACCGTCATAAACCCCATGCTCTCATGCCCTCACGGCGGATGCATCTACTGCCCTGGGGGAGGAAAAGCTCCGAAAAGCCATACGGGAGAGGAGGAGGTGATTAAGCAGGCTCAGCTCGCCGGCTATGATCCCTATCTTCAGGTCTTGGGTCAGGTGGGAAAGCTTGAGAGAATGGGCCACGAGGTCGATAAGATAGAGCTGATAATAATTGCTGGAACTTTTACCGCGCTTCCATGGGGCTATCAGAGGTGGTTTGTCAAGCGATGCCTTGACGCTCTGAACGGCTTCAGCTCTGGGTCGCTTGAGGAGGCCCTTAAGAAGGCGGAAAGCTCCGCTAGGATGAGGGTCTCGGGGATAACGGTTGAGACCAGGCCTGATTGGGCTAAGCTTTCTCAAGCCGAGAAGCTGCTGGCTTTAGGTGTGACCAGGGTTGAGATCGGGGTTCAAGCGATAGATGATGAAATCTATAGGCTGATCAACCGAGGCCACACGGTGGATGACGTGATAGAGGCGACCCAGATCTTGAAGGACTTGGCGTTTAAGGTTGGCTATCACTTGATGCCGAATCTCCCTGGATCGAGCTTGGAGAAGGATTTAGAGATGTATAGGAGGCTTTGGGAAGACCCGAGGTTTAGGCCGGATATGGTCAAGATCTATCCAACTCTGGTTCTTCCAGGCACAAGGCTTTATGAGCTTTGGAGAAGCGGGCTCTATCAGCCATATAGCGATGAGGAGCTCGTCGAGCTTTTGGCCAAATGGCTTGAGATGACCCCGCCGTATGTGAGGATTCAGCGGATTCAACGGGAGATACCCTTGAAGATTGCTGCTGCTGGAAACAGGATCCCGAACCTCAGGGAAGTTGTAGAAGCTAGGCTTAAGGAAAGGGGGTTGAGCTGCAGGTGTATCCGATGCAGGGAGTTTGGTCATAAGGCGCTTAAGGAGGGGGTTGTGGCGAGCATAGAAGATGCCAGGCTTATCGTGAGGAGATATGAGGCTTCAGGGGGATTGGAATATTTCATCTCATATGAGGATCCGAGCAAAGACGTCCTCTTCGGGTTCCTGAGGCTTAGGCTTCCATCGAGGATCTTGAGGAAAGAGCTTGAGAACGCTGTGCTGGTGAGGGAGCTTCATGTATATGGCAGGATGACTCCCGTCGGCAGGAGAAGCGAGGATAAGCTATCGGCTCAGCATAGGGAGCTTGGGTCAAGACTTCTGAAAGAAGCCGAAAGAATAGGGGTCGAAGAGCTCGATGCGAAGAAGATAGTCGTAATAAGCGGGGTTGGGGTCAGGAGATACTATTATCGACATGGATATGCTCCTGACGGCCCCTACGTGAGCAAGAGGCTGAAAAGGTGAGCACATGCAATCTTATAGGAAGATCGCTTACTCAGCTGCGATCACATCTTTCCTATTTTCCTACATAATCCATAATCCAGCCCTATCGAACCCGGTTTATTCGGATGTAGTCTCCTTCTGGTATAGAGGATTCAATTTCCTCAGAATACCATACATCGAGATGAGCTTCGAGTATCCTCCGATCGCCGGATTCCTAACTTACCTCGCCGCCTTCCTTGGCTCAAACATTCTTTCCTATTACACGATCTTCTCGCTCATAATCCTGGCGTTTTATCTAATCTTGATAGAGGTGGTGATGAGAATCTGCGCGGAGAGGAATATAGGGTTTGAGTATGTGCTGATCTTCCTCTGCTTAAGCCCATCCATGATCCTCTACTCGATCTACAACTTCGACCTGATCTTCGCCTCGCTCTTAGTAGTCTCCATATATCTGCTGGAAAGAGGTAGGCTCAGCTCCTCGGCCCTCGTGTTCTCGCTGACAGCTCTCGTCAAGCTTGTAAACCTCATCGCCCTACCCTTCATCTTAACCCACATTCGGGGACTAAGGCAACAGATCAAATATCTGGCGATCTCGCTCAGCCTCTTCGGAGCGGTGAATGCGATTCTCTGGATAATGAACCCAGCCTTCATCGATGAAACTTACTTTTATCACGTGAGATGGGGTCTTGAAAACGCCTGGTTCCTCATATTGTTCCCAGATCAGGAGTCTTGGGGAGTTGCGAAGCTTTTCAGCGTTATCCTGCTGGGCTACGGACTTCTCAAGATATATGTCCTCAATAAGGTGGAGAGCTTCAATCAGGTTTTCATGGTCTTGACGGTCTTCCTACTTTCAAGCTACGTCTTCACACCTCAGATGGCTCTCTGGCTTCTACCTTTCCTAGCGATCATGGGAAGAGTTCCGATACCGTATTTCGCGTTCGAGCTGTCTAATGCGGCGATAATCCTGCTTTGGTTCGAGGCGCAGGATCCTCTGGAGCCTTGGTCTCCACCTCAGCTCTTCGCGCTTCTCAGGGCGATAATGTTATTCATGATCTTACTCGAGGTTTATCTAGGCTCTAGGAGGGTTACGGTTGATCAGGCGGCTGAAAGGGCTTCTTGAGATCAGGTCTGAGCGAGAGCTGAGGATTTGGCTAATAGCCTTAACGGCGATAATACTTATCCTCAAGATCCTGATAATCCCTTATCCTTGGCCGGAGCTTCCCCCCGAGAAATGCATTCAGCC
>CAYXHS010000048.1:0-8361 GCA_964465105.1 uncultured Nitrososphaeria archaeon | reverse complement strand
AGCAGATACTATCCTCATCTCAAGAGCTTCGGAAGGTTGAAGGGCCTTCGAGTCGTGAGGATAGCAGTTCACCCAGCCCTGTGGAGAAGGGGATTCGGATCATATGTCCTGCGAAAGCTTTCCGAAGAAGCCTCAAAGAAGAAGTTGGATTGGATAGGAACGGGATTCGGAGCAAGCCCCGCATTGCTAAAGTTCTGGTTTAGGAATGAGTTTTATCCGCTGGCGATAGGGCCCCTGAGGAACAAGGTTTCAGGAGAGTTCAGCGTGATCATGGTTAAGCCGCTCAGCATCAAGGCGGAGAGATTTACTGAGGAGATAAGCAGGGAGTTCAGATTGAGGCTGATAAGCGGGCTTCCAGATCCCTACTTCAACATGGACCTAGAGACGGCATGGCTTCTCCTGTCTCAAACCTACGGCAGCTATAAGGCCAGACCATACTTCAGAGGGTCGCAAAGAATGAGGCTGAACTCCTATCTGAGAGAATACGTGAACTACGAGGGAGCATCAGACTCGATAAGATGTCTCGTCGAAGCTCACTTCCTAACGACGACAGATAAGCGGCTCAAACTCGATGAGAAAGCTGAAAAGCTTCTCATAGCGAAGACCCTTCAAGGAAGGCAATGGGATCAGGTCGCAAGGCTACTAAAGGATAAGCCAGAAAATCTGATAAGCCTAATGAGGGAGACAGTAATGAAGTTAGCAGACCGCTACATGTGAAGATCCTAGAAAGGTTGGAAGGCATCTGGCCAAGAGGACTTCATATCCGCGTCCACAAAGAGTTTCTAGAAAACTCTCAAAGATTCGGTTGCAAGAGCTCAATAGATTATGTTCTATGCCATAGACTATATAGAGATGGTATTTATCCTACATAGCTCAGCCTCCTCTTGAAGCCTTGGACGCCGTAACGATAGCGGTTGCTGCTGGCTTCCTGTTGTCTTTCATGATGGCTGTGGCGCTAGGGGGAAACGACGCGGCGACTCCTTGTGATACTTCAGTCGGTGCGCGTGTCATATCGATTAGGAAGGCTATACTCTTGTTCGCGATCTTTACGAGCGTCGGAGCTTTGAGTCAAGGATACATGGTAATGAAGACAATCGGGAAGGGCATCGTCCCAACGATAGATCTTCTAGGAGTCTTGATAATCGTAATCACGGCTTTCATCTGGATAATGTTTTGCAACTATCTAGGGCTAGAGATCTCAGTAACCCATTCGGTAATAGGAGCGGTCCTCGGATACGGGCTTGCAGCCCATGGTGTGAGCCAGGTGAATTGGGGTCTCATGTGGAACGTCGTTTTGAGCTGGATCTCATCTCCTCTTCTCGCCTTAATCATGGCATATTCAATCTACAAGCTGATAGCTCGGATGATCAGAAAGAACAACTCCTTCGCCTCGCGAGTGATGCCTGCACTTTTAATAATAGCTCTCTGCTACTCCGCATACGCTTTCGGAACCAACGACATAGCGAACGCGACTGGGGTCTATGTCACCGTGAGCCACATAATCTTCGGAGGGGTGCCCGAGCTAAACGTGATGTTCATCCTAGCCGTGATCGGAAGCATAGGGGTCGCCACTGGAGGATTTCTCTTAGGAGCGAGGGTGATAGGAACCGTGGCCTTCAAGATAACCAGGCTAGATCCGGTTTCAGGTTTCGCCGCGGAGCTATCCAACGCCTTCGTCGTTCACATGTTCACCACGATACCTTATCTGATCATAGGATACGGGATACCCATATCGACCTCGCTGGCGGGAGTTGGATCCGTGATAGGTGTCGGGCTCGCGATGTATAGGTCTGCTGGGATAAACAAGAGGACGGTCGCGAAGCTTTTCACGGCATGGGTGGCAACGGTAACGATCACTGCCATCGCGAGCTTTATCCTCTACACGGTGATAGCTCCCATAACAGGTCCACTGATCAAACCAAAACTTTAATTAGCGCAATCAAAAACGATGTTATACGAGTGGGGTGATTTAGCTGTTTAAGGGCCATCCATCGATCTGGATAGGGAGGAAGAAGGAGCGCGAGGTGCTGAAGCTCTCAAAAGTTCACTTCAATAAGGTTTTAGAGCTTACTGAGTCCTTTAGAAGGTATATCGCCTCTTACGCGGATGGCAAGATGGAGGAGGCGTCGAACCGCTATGAGGCCATCTTCAAGCTAGAGAGGCAGGCTGACGACGAGAAGGAGAAGATAATATCAGAGGTCTCAAGGGGGCCATTCCACCCGATAGATCGAGAAGATATAATCCGGCTGATCTTGACGATGGATGATATCGCTGCGAACCTAAAGTCTGCGTCTAGAAAGCTGCTTTACACGGATCCTAGCGAGGCTCCTGAAGAGATCAGAAGAGATATGGTTAAGCTCGCTGATCTCTTGGTCGAGATAGTCTTGAAGCTTGGAGAGACTCTCGACGCATTGATAAAGGGATCTAAGGAGACCTTAAAGCTCGCTGACTCGGTTGAGCGGAAGGAGGAGGAGATAGATGAGTTCAGGCATGATCTTATAGCGAAGATCCTGAGGTGGGGAGACTCTTCTGGAAGGCTGAGCAACGTTCTCATAATGAAGGAGGCCATAGAGAACATCGAGGCAGCCTCGGATAAGGCTGAGGATGTTGCTGATCTTATTAGGAGCATAACTGCTACAGGAGCTGTCTAGCTATCTGCTTACAGCTTCTTGAGCTTGCCTGCTCTTCAAAGCCTCTTCAACCGCTTTCTCAACAACTTCTTCCCCAATCTCCCTAAACGCTCTAACCTTGAGACCTGAATAGTCCCAGCTTATCCTGCCTCCTGAAACCGTGTATGGTATCTCTATTCTGACGAGATCTCCCTTCGAGAGGGCTAGGTTCTTTACAAAAGCCTCATAGAGGATTTGGTTAAGCTCGCCCGCCGCCCTCGCAACCTCCTTGCTATCAATCTGCTTCTCCTTTATCATCCTGGAGAGCTGAGCATAAAGAACTCTTCTAACCCTGTCTGCGTATGCTCCAGCTATAACGATTCCCGTTCTCAAAATCTGCTTCTCTTCGAGCTTCCCGCTTCCTTCACTCATCAATAGATAAATGTTGCCGCGGTCTTATAAGTGATCAACTCAGCGGCGCGGAAACCCTTACATCTAGGCTTAGATCCATGAGGTCTATGGCCATTCTGGGCGAGAGGGAGAGAAAGTTTCTCAGATCAAAGTTCGGCAAAGCGCTTAGGGGCGAGGTCAGGCTCCTAGTCTTCACCCAAGAGTTTGAATGCGAGTACTGTGCTGAGGTCAGGAAGCTTGCGCAGGAGGTCGCTGAGATCGATGAGAGGATCAGGGCGGAGGTTTACGACTTTCAGTCCGACAAAGAGCTTGCTGAGAAGCTGGGGGTGGACAAGATTCCCGCCCTCCTTGTTTTAGGCGAAAGGGAGTATGGAGTCAGGTTTTTCGGAATCCCAAGCGGATACGAGTTCACGACCCTGGTCGAGGATATAATCGATGTATCGAGGGGATCATCTAGGCTTCCAGAGCAGGTGAAGGAGAAGGTTAGGAAAATAGATCAACAGGTTCGCATCCAAGTCTTCGTCACGCCCACATGCCCCTACTGTCCAATCGCCGTTAGAACCGCTCACCAACTAGCAATCGAGAACGAGAAAATAGTCTCAGACATGATAGAGGCGCTTGAGTTCCCTCATCTAGCGAGCAGGTATCAGGTGATGGCCGTGCCGAAGATCGTGATCAACGATAAGGTCAGCTTCGAGGGAGCGGTTCCAGAGCACGTCTTCGTAGACTATGTCCTCGCAGCGATAGAGGGCTAGGTTTAAACCAGCCTTAATGCGATCTCTAGATGGAAGATGTCGCTTTCAAGAATACCTGTCAGGATCGAGGTGGAGGGCGTCGGGTCCTTTGAGGGCGAGCTCATCAGGTTCTATGCTCCTATGACGGTCAGAGCTCTCCTAAACATGCTCCCAATAGGAGGCGCGATAGCCCTATGGGATTACGCCATATACTTCCAGATAGAGCTCTCGAGAGGCGCGGAGAAGATCGTTAGGCGGATCAAGCCTGGAGACATCCTCTATTGGCCTCCTGGAAGCTGCATAGCTCTCGCCTTCTCCGAAGCTTCTCCACCAGCACAAATGGTGAAGATAGGCGAGTATAAGGGGGATTATGAGAAGCTGAGAGGTGCGCGGGCTGGAGCTAGGATAAGGATTTCCAAGCTTTGAGAAGCTACTTCTTTCTCGCCTTCTCCTTCTTCGGCTTTATCTCGGCAAGGGCCTCCTTGATCGGCTCGTAGATCTTAAGCCTCCTATCCCCGCAAACAAGCCTAACATATTTCCTCTCAGCTAGCTCAGAGAGAACGTTCTTCGCGATCGATATCCTGATCCCGAATTTTTCAGCTAAGAGGTTTGGCGTCAGATAGGGTTGGGTCTTCACGAACTCCAGAACCTCCTCTAGCGGCGGCGGGATCACGCTCGCCACAAGCTTCTCACGAACCTCGGAGCCCGATGTTCCTCCTCTTCTCAAGGTTCTCTTCTCCAACTGGCTTAAGGTCGGCTTCTTAGGGCCTCCCAAGCCAGCTCACTAAGCTAGCTGAGTCAAGGCTTCAAGATAAACTTTAGTTCTCATTCATGCAAGTCTGAGCTGAGAAGACGGTGAAGCTGAAGGACTTCTTGGCGGAAAACCTCCCAGAGATATCTAAGGATCTCCTACCCTCGCATGCGAAGCTCTTCGGAGGAGTCGCTCTTCTCAGATTAAGACCTGAGCTTGAAGGCTATAAGTATAGGATCGGCGAGCTCGCGAGGATGTTCTATGATGTTGAAGCGGTTTACCTGGTTCGCGGGGTCGAGGGGGTTGAGAGGAGGCCTGATCTGGAGCTTTTAGCGGGGAAACCTGTCAGAGAGATAGTTCATCGAGAGTATGGCTGCATTTTCAAGCTCGATCTCCTAAGGCTGATGTTCTGCTTAGGAAACAGCTTCGAGAGGCTTAGGCTCGCGGGGCTAGTGGGTCGCGGAGAGGTCGTGGTCGACATGTTCGCTGGAGTAGGCCAGTTCACGATACCCATGGCGGCTCTCTCAGATCCTAAGAGGGTGTATTCTATAGAGATAAACCCTGAAGCTTACGGATATCTCTTGGAAAATCTCAAGCTTAACGGGGTGGAGGATAAGGTTCAGCCGATCCTAGGAGATTGCAGGAGGGTTGTGAGGGAGAGGCTGGCTGAGGTCGCGGATAGGGTGGTGATGGGCTATTTCTGGGAGACAATTAAGGCTCTACCAGAAGCTCTCGAGGCTCTTAAGCCCGAAGGCGGCGTGATCCACTTCCATGAGCTTGCTAGAAGGGGGTCGGAGGAAAAGCTCGTGGAAAAGGTGTTGAATGAGGCTCAAAGGCTCGGATACCAGGCTAGGTTGCTGAGCTGGAGAAAGGTGAAAAGCTACTCGAGAACCCGAAACCACGTGGTAGTGGATTTCCTCGCCCTAAGATCCTAAACTATTATGCTCGCCGCGTTCGCGATTCTCGGCCAACGTTCAGCGGCTTCTCTCGCCACAGGCCCCTTAATCTCAGTAGCCTTCAAATCTCCCTCAGGCGTCACCAGAACCGCGGCAGTATCCTCGAACATGATCCACGTTCCATCAGGCCTCCTGTAGGGCTTCCTCTGCCTGATTATGACCGCGTGCATGGGCTTCTTCCTAAGGTCTATCGGCCCCTTCTTTACCGTGACGGATACTAGGTCTCCGACGGCGGCGCAGGGATGCTGCCTCCTCCTAGTCTTGATACCATGAACCTGAATTATCTTGAGCAGCTGGGCACCTGAGTTGTCCGCGCAGGGAAGAAGTGATCCTACATTTATCGTTCTTGGGATGTTCGGCCTGCGCTCGAGGATCCCTACGGCGGATACCGCTCTGCTTCTCCTAGACATTCTCCACCCACCTCCAGAGGTCTTAAGAAGGCTTTAAAGATCACTTTTCAAGCTTCTCTATCACGACGAAGCTCACGGTCTTGCTTATCGGCCTGCACTCCGCTATCTTCACCTTATCCCCCTCATTCACGTCGATGCAGGGCGGCAGATGGGCAGGTATATTGCTTCTCCTTCGCTCATACCGCTTATACTTCCTAACGTAGTGCAGGTATTCCCGCCTAACGATCACGGTCTTAGCCATCTTCTTCTTATAAACGGTGCCCGTGAGTATTATCCCTCGGACCTTGAGGTGGCCATGGAATGGGCAGTTAGGGTCGTCGCACTCCCGCTCAGGAGGCTTTACGGGAATCCCTATGTTCTTGGTTACCATGCTGCCGATCACCTTGATCTATCCTCGCTGAATGATCTTAAACGGAGCCTCTTAAATAACGTTTTTACCCCCGCGTCCGAAAACTCGCCTAAATCTTTCAAGAAGGAGCTCATAAGCTTCCTCGATCTCCTCCACATCGAGAATGAGCTCCTCGAAGGGGCAAATCCCCCCGCTCTCAGCTTCGATAAACTCAACAAGCCTATCATAATGTGCTTCAACCCTCTTCTCTCTGAGAACTTTTAAGCCGCTTATGCTCATGGTGCCTCCATATACTGCTTTCACGCCTCTGACCACGCAGATGGTCGCAACCGCCTTCCCAACGACCCTATCCGCGATGCTTGCTCCTCTCAAGATATGCGGTTTCTCTAAGACTATCTCGGCCACGTCCCTCAATCCCTTCGAGTATCCGATGAAGGCCGCCTTACCCTCTCTCACCACTACCAGGTTCGCCTTCTCCTTTTCTAGAATTTTCTTCGCGATCTCGAGATCGATGGACGTAGCATTTCTGCGGAAGGCGGCTACCATCTTCTCAGCCTTTTCTTCAACCTCTCCTCAGGTCTGCCTATCAAGATTCCTCCCTCAACCAAGACCCTTTCCCCTGATGGAAGCTCGAACTCGAAGACGTGCGTGGCTTTCGGAAGCATGACGATCCTCCCATCGTCCTTCAATATTTTTAGCATGTTCCTAGTCTCCCCAACGACCTCCCCGACATGAACAGTATCTCCCTTAAGGGGTCTAGCCCTCACCCTCAAGCCTAGTAGCTCATGCCTGGGCAAGTTCCTAGGAGTCAAGGTCTTGACCTTCAAGCCTTAGAACGACTAGTTGATCCCAGACTTTAAGATTTCCAGCTCCTCAGATGATTAAAGCTTGATCGGAATGCTTGGATCTAAGAGGAGTATGGTCGAGCTTTTAGGATCATAAATCATCGCAACTCCCCTGACTTCAACCCCAGCCCTCCAACACTCCCTAATAAGATCGCACAAGCCTGGATCGACTTCATGATTCGGTCTAAAGCCCCTTACATTAGGGATGGATGCCACGAAAACCAGGAAAGCTTTTCCTCCCATCTTAACCCATTCCAAGATCGCTTTCAGCTGCTTGCGCGCCCTAACGGACGGGCAGTCTGGATATGAGGCGTATCCGTCGAGTCTAGAAACCGCGCTCTTAACCTCTAAAACAGCTTCCTCATGCTTTCTCCTAAGCAAGTAGTCTATCCTCGTGCCCCCGATTCGAGCTTCTCTCCTTAGAATCTCGTAGCCTGAGAGCCAAGGTATGAAGTTCCTCTCGACCGCTCTCTCGAATGCTCTAGCCTGCAGGAGCGTATCAATTAGGGCGCCGCCTCCATGATCCTTAACGGCGAACAGCCTATACCTCAGCTTCTTGGGCTTCTCGATCGGAGCGCAAAATCCGATCTTATCCCGCTTGACGTATTCTCTCAGCCTTCCAGTGTTTTGGAGGAAGGCGAGCTCCTCGGATCCGCCGATCTTGATCCTGACCACGAACTTGTTAAGCCTTTCAAGTATCCTGCATTCGGTCGCAGCGGGAACCGTGATCAGCCTTCGGCTCAAACAGCTCATCGTCAGCTTTTCTCTCCTATGAGCTTCCTCACTCCAGCTCTGATCCTTTCAGCATCGACCTCGCTCACCGCTCCTCGAAAATCTATCATATCTACTATCTCGAATCCCGTTTTGGATAAAGTCTCTGAGATGAGCTTAGCGGCGGCAGGCGCCCACCCATATGATGAATCACTAAGATGGGCTTGGGAGGGATCTTCCTCGAAATCAAGTCTATGACATGTGCTATCGTGGGGAAGACGCCGTTCTCATAGGTTGGAGAAATTACTATCATGGACTCCGAGTCAGCCGCATCGCCTATCACCCAGCTAACAGATGCCTGATCCACATCCGTGAATTGGTGGACGACGGGGTTCTTGGAATTCTTTCTCAGCTCATCGGCCACTATCCTCGCTGCCTCCTCACATGAGCCATACATGGAAGCATAAACGATCAAGACCTTTCCCTCCTCTGGGACGCCGCGCGCAACCTTAACGTAGTAATCGATTATTCTCTTCGGGTTTTTCCTCCAGATGAGCCCATGAGCTGGAGCGATCAATCTAATCT
>CAYXHS010000047.1:0-8420 GCA_964465105.1 uncultured Nitrososphaeria archaeon | reverse complement strand
CACAGGCTCTCGGTTGGAACAGCGAACAATCCCACCTCCGCGGTCCCAAAGAAGGATTCGAGATATATTCCATGAGGCTTCGCCGCTGCTCTGCTCACCCCACATCACCAGACCTCAGCTCTCAAGGCGCTTAACTATCCGCTCATAGGCTACGGAGATACCGTAGGGATCATCCACCTTGAGGTCTAGGTCCAGAAGCTTGCTTAAAGCCTCGACCCCTCTTTTCGCCGCGAGATAATCGGGGACAGCGTCTCCAGCTTCGATGAGCAGGGAAAGGTTCTCCATCCCCAGCTCCCCCGCCATGATCATCAGGAGCCCAGCCGCGCCGATTATCTGACCTTCATAGGGAACCGCGTCGACCTTGCTTAGAGCCTGCTTTATGAGGTCTTCTCTCGTCGATGAGAGATATATGGTTCTCACCTCGCTTACATGCTCCTTCCCATATCCTCCCAAGGTTATCACCGAGCTTACTCCAAGCTTGACCCCAACCTCTAGAACTCTCTCGCAGAACTCGTGCTGACCATAGTAGGTTGAAGGCTGAGCATTCCCATATAGTAGCAGGAGGGGCTTAGGCTTCTCGACCAGGTAGAAGTCCGCAAAGTATGGCAAAAGTTTCCCTTCCCTGACATAGTTCGCTGAGGGAAAATATGGAGAATAGAATCTGCACACCCGCTTGCCGCCGAGCTTGCTCAGGAGATAGGCCACAGCAACCTTTGCCACAAGCCCCACTCCAGGAAGCCCCTCTATCAAGGTCAATCCAGGGACCTTGAGGCTTTCGAGCCCAGGCTCGAAGACGGCATCTGTCCTCATCAAGATCTATCCTCTCCTTCTAGATCGAAGACCTTAATATAAGCATAGATGGGGGAGGGGGCTAGCTCGGCTATTCCGCGAAGAGGCTGACGAATTTCTGCTCTAGGACGCTGTATAAGCCTTTATCCGTTATCTTCGCTTCGGGGATCACGGGGAGGGCTAGGAAGAAGAGGGGAGGCGAGTATGGGTGATCTCGAAGCCCTATGCTCCTAAAGGCCTTCCTGACCTTCTCGAAGCCTTCGGCCACCTCCTCCAGAGGCTCTTCAGACATCAGGCCTGCGACTGGAAGAGGTAGGGATGCTATTATCTCGCCCTTTCTAGCTACGGCTACTCCTCCCTGCATTTCGATGACCTTGTTCGCCGCGGAGAGCATGTCTTTCGGATCTTTTCCGACGACTATGAGGTTATGGGAGTCATGAGCTACGGTGGATGCAGCCGCCCCCTCCCTGAGCCCAGAGCCTTTCAGAAGACCTTTAGCCATTCCTCCGCCCTTCCCATGCCTCTCGATTACCGCTATCAGCGCGAGATCTCCCAGATCAAGCCAGCCTTCCCTAGCCTCGACCTCCTCGATCGAGAACCTCGTCAAGATGCTTTGAGAGAAGCTTTCAGCTCCCTCAGCCTCCTCGGCTCCGAGAAGCTCGATAACTCTAACCTTTATTTTCCCCCGCTTGATCGGGGCCCTTATCTTGAAGTCTTCCAGCGAGAGTCTTCCAACCTTCACGGTCTTCTTGGCGTCTTCTGGGAAGCTTGAGATCGGAATAGGCTTAACCAGCTTTCCGCCGCTCGCCACCAGGTCTCCGTCCGCGAAAACGTGCTCCACCTCGAAGCCTTCAAGGCTCCTGAGCAAGATTATGTCCGCAAGCTTTCCTGGAGCTATCAGGCCCCTGTCATAGAGCCTTAGGTGGATTGCGGGATAGAGGGTTGAGGCTCTTAGGGCTTCTATCGGATCTAGGCCTGCCTCGATGAAGCTTCTTACCACGTTATCTAGGTGGCCGTCGCGCTTCAGGTTGTCTGGCAGAATGTCGTCGGTTACGAGGAGGAAGCCGATCGGGCTTCTGAGAGACTTCAAGCCGTTCACGAACTCCCTTACATCGAGGAGATAGGGGGCTCTGAGCTTTATCAGCATCCCGAGCCTAAGCTTTTCTAGGGCATCCTCGAAGCTGAAGTTCTCGTGGTCAGCCTCCATCCCCGCGGCCACATATGCATTAAGATCCAGCCCTTTGAGGAAGCAGTGTCCATCGATCACAACGCCTCTCCTCCTTCCAGCCTTCACTATCTCGATCATCTTTGGGTCGAGGTTTATCACCCCCGAGAAGTCCATGACCTCCGCGAGCCCTATGACCCCTTTCCAGCTAAGCATCTCCTCGATGTCATCCGCGGTAAGCTCGGCTCCAGAGGTCTCCTTTCCAGGCAGGGATGGGACGCAGGTCGGGGCGAGAACATAGATTTTGAGTGGAAGTCCTCTGCTTGCTTCAAGCATGTATTTGACCCCCTTCTTGCCCAAGACGTTCGCTATCTCGTGAGGGTCTATCGCAACGGTCGTTACTCCTTTAGGCAAGACGGCTTCAGCGAAGCGCGGCGGGGTCAGCATGCTGCTCTCGATGTGAAGATGGCTGTCGATGAGCCCTGGGACGGCATATAATCCTTTTCCGTCAAATCTTCTTCGAGCCTTGAGCCGGTCCGCGTCTCCCTCGATGACGTAAGCCACCCTATCTCCGAGAACGCCTATCGAGGCTCGGTAAATCTCCCCCGTGAGCAGGTTCACGTAGCTCACGTTCTCGATCAGCAGGTCTGCTGGAATTAAGCCTCTAGCGGCTTTGATGAGATCCTCGAGGCTTGGATGCTTTGAGGAGGCTAGGCTGCTCACGGCTGTGATCTGTTTAGGCTGCTAAAAACGGTTTCCGAGCCTTGGGGAAGATTTGTTAGCTGCCTCTCTTGCAGATAGCTGAGGCTTGTTCGAGGTTCTTGCGGAAAACCTTCTTGGAAGAATCGGGAGGCTGAAGACCAGAAGCGGCAGGGTCGCCGAGACCCCTCTCTTCCTCCCAGTCATAAACCCCGTTACCCAGGATGTTCCAGCGAGCTGGATGAAGAAGGAGCTTGGGGCGGAGGCGGTGATAACCAACGCATATATAATCTCGAGGAGGCTCAGGGAGGAGGCTCTGAGGAAGGGAGTTCATGGGCTGCTGGATTTCGATGGGGTGGTGATGACTGATAGCGGGGGCTATCAGATACTTGAGTATGGAGAGGTTGAAGCCTCACCCGAGGAGATAGCTGAGCTCCAGGAGGAGATCGGAAGCGATATAGCGGTTCCGCTGGACGTTCCGACGGGGCTGAGCGGGAGGGAGAAGGCTGAAGAGACTGTTGAGAAGACCTTGAGAAACCTTCAGGCGACCCTAAGCTTCCTGGAGAAAAGGGGGGAGAGAAGATGCTTGTGGGCTGCCCCGATACAGGGTGGAATTCACCTAGACCTGCTCCAGTCATGCGCCAGAAAGGAGAAGGAGATGGAGTTCGACCTATTCGCCCTCGGTAGCCCAACCCCCCTCATGGAGGGATACAAGTTCGACAAGCTCTTCAAGATGATCTATGCCGCGAGATCGGTAATAGGATTCGGGAAGCCTCTCCACCTCTTCGGCGCGGGCCACCCGATAATCTTCCCCTTCATAGTCGCTCTCGGAGCCGACATGTTCGATTCCGCGAGCTACTACCTTTACGCAAAGGATGATCGATATATGACGGAGTATGGGACGATAAGGGTGGATAAGCTCGACTACCTTCCATGCTATTGCCCGATCTGCTCTAGGATCGACGCGGAGGAGCTCAGGAAACTTGAGAAGGGGGAGAGGGTGAAGCTTCTGGCAATGCATAACCTCTACGTCTGCTTCGAGGAGATCAAGAGGATCAAGCAGGCGATAAGGGATGGAAGGCTGATGGAGCTTCTCGAGCTTAGGGCCAGATGTCATCCAAGCCTATATCAGGGATTCGTCGAGATCATGAGAAACGAGGATCTACTGAGGATCATGGAAGAGCATACGCCGATCTCAAGCAGGAGAGGAATAAACCTCTACGATCGGCTGAGCCTGAGGAGACCTGAGATCACGCTTGGCAGGCGGCGGCTTCTGCAAAACTGCTTCGCGGAGAGAAGACATGAAGGCAAGGCTTTGCTTCTCCCAGAGACCCTTAGAATCTCCTTCGAGAAGGCTTCTAGGATCCCTGAAAACCTCGACATGCTGTTCTATGGAAGCCCTTATGGCCTAATTCCATTAGGATTAAGATACAGCTACCCGTTCTCCCAAACAAATTACCCCAAGACCTTGCTCGATGAATGCTTAGATGACTTGATAGAAGAAGCGGTGAAGCAGCTCAAAGCTGCGGGCTACAGTAAAGTGCTTATCGTGGCGGCCAGGTCGAAGGCTCTTGAAAAGTTTAGAAGAGAGCTCGCTAGAAGGCTTAGGGAGCTGGAGATCGAAGTCGAGGAAGTCAAGGATATTAGAGAGCTTATGAAAGGAAGGAGATGATCTACTCTTTCACGAATTCGATGCAGGTGAAGCCGTAGCTTTCAGCCTCCTCTAAGCTCACCTCCTTAGGCTTCTCGAAGCGCTTCTCACCTGGAGGATAGCTTAAGGTTGAGATTATTCTGCGAGGCTTGAAGCCTATTTTCGACGCGAGCTCGATGACTTCCCTCACGGAGTAAAAGCGGGCATGAGAGTAGAAGGGATGACCTTCTCTCCCGAGCCTTGAGTAGAGCTTTCCCCAAGGCGACCTCTTTGGAACCATGCATACGATAAGCTTCTCCGAGACCCTTGAAGCCTCTTCCAAGACCCTTAACGGGTCATCGACGAAGCATAGAGTAATTACCAGCATGGAGCAGGCGAACGCCCCAGATCTGAATGGGAGATGTTCTCCGACTCCCTGGACTCGGTGAATCGAGCTTGGAGCGAGCTTAAGCATCGCTATGCTCGGATCGACTCCAGCGATCGTCCCAGTTCCTCTCGCGAACCTTCCAGTCCCAACTCCTATCTCGACCGCCTTCTCGCATCCGAGCATCTTAACGGCTTCGAGTTCGCTGAGATAGATGGGCCTGTTACGCTCATACCAGGAGTCATATTTCTCCGCCTTCTCGTCGAAGATTCGCGAGGAGCTCATTCCGATGCGTGAAAACTTCCATGGGGCGATATTTCTGGTTTTGTCCGATCCAAAATTCTTGGGCGGGGCAGGCCGATCTCATGGATAGGGGAATCGATGAGCTTAAGCAGCTGCGAGAGCTGATTAGCTTGGCTTAAGCTTCGGTATCCACTTGGGCACCCTTTTCTTATACTCGGCGTATCTGCTCCCGAGCTTCTGCTCGAGCTGCTTTTCCTCGTAGTCGGCCATCTTAGAGTAGAGAGCGATCACGGCAATCCATGGAATTAGAGTTAGAAGGGAGAGGGTTGAGATGAGCCAGCCGAGATAGACGAGGATTATCCCGAGATACATGGGATGCCTTACGTGGGCGAAGATTCCATCCGTTATCAGATCTGAGGACTTCTCCTCGAATAGCTTTCGATGAGCCTTCGAGATCAGGATCGAGCCCATGGCTATTATGCTGATGGAGCAGGCTAGCCGAATGGGCAGCGGAATGAATTCTGCGAGGAACGTCGATGTTTTAAGGATGAGAGAGTCCAAGATCCAGACCGAGTAGAAGAAGATCATGCATAGGATTTGGAGAAGGTGAGAGTATCTTATCTCGGATCCGACGTGCTCGGAGCCTTCCATGCCGCGTCTCGACAGCTTTGGGGATTTACGTAATTTAGCTTTAGGCTTCAGCAGGGGGTATCCGAAATCCTTAAGATTAGGCTGGAGACGGGTTTGAGAGAAAAGGGTTTAGAGCCTAGTTAGCGTGGAGGAGAATGAAGCTTAGTTTTCTCGGCGCGATCGGCGAGGTTGGAAGAGCTGCAATCTTAGTCGAGACACGTGAAGCCAAGATACTCCTAGACTATGGAGTTAAGCCATCTGATCCTGAGCCTCTCTTCCCAGGCCACGTCTCCCCAAAAGACCTAGACGCGGTGATAATCACTCACGCGCACCTAGATCACAGCGGCGCCGCCCCGCTCCTAATGCTTAACGGCGGGGTCAAGGTTTATGCCACCGACATGACCTTCAGGCTTTGCGACCTACTTCTTCGAGACTTCCTTAAGCTCAGCGGATACTATGTCCCATATGAGGTCTTGGAGATCGAAGAGCTCATCCGAAGGGGGATAAGGGTCGACTACGGGGAGACGATAAGGGTGAAGGATGCTGAGATAACTTTCTTGGATGCGGGCCACATACCTGGAAGCCTCCAAGTCTTGATAAACGCTGATAAAACTCTCCTTTACACAGGGGATTACTCGACCGTAAAGACTAGGCTGCTCTCGGGAGCGAGGAACACGCCGAGGGACGTCGATGTAGTCGTCACGGAGTCCACTTACGCTCTAACCGATCACCCCAATAGAGCAGACCTCGAGAGAGAGTTCATCAATAGCGTCAAGGAGATAATCGACCTCGGCGGAAGGGTTCTCGTCCCAGCCTTCGCCGTCGCGAGATCTCAGGAGATAATGTGCGTCCTAGAGGCTTATGGCATCAGGAAGTCCATCTCGCTTGACGGAATGGCCGTAAAGGTCTTGGACCTGTTCCTTGAGAGCAAGGAGTTCATAGACGGCTACCAGCTCCTCTACTCCGCCTCCAAGCACATAACGAGGATAGATGATAGGAGGAAGAGGAAGCGCGCCGCCGAGAAGCCTGGAATCATAATAAGCCCTGCGGGGATGCTGAAGGGAGGGCCTGCAGCCTACTATATCGAGAGAGTTTTCGACGACCCGTATTCTGCGATCTTCTTGGTGAGCTTCCAGATACCTGGAACCCCTGGAGCGAGGCTGCTTGAAGAAGGAAAGATAACCGTCAAAGGAGAGGAGGTTCAGGTCAGATCGAAGGTGAGGCAATTCCTCTTCAGCGCCCACTCCGGCAGAAGGGAGCTGAGATCGTATCTCAGGAGGTTGAGCTCGGAGACGAAGGTTTTCGTGATTCACGGCGAGCCTGAAGCATGCAAGGACTTGGCGGAATACGCGGGAAGGGAGCTTGGGCTCGATGCAATGGTCCCCGAGAAAGCTCGCGAATACGAGGTCTAGATAAATGACTAAAGCCAGCGAAATACGAGTTGCCAGGCGGAGATGACCAGATGCAGGTTTTGCGGCGGCCCACCGGCCTACGTCATCGAGCACGCTAGGATGAGCTTATGCAAAGACTGCTTCATCAAATACTATGAGAAGAAGGTTTACAAGACCATCCTGAAGCACGGCATGCTGAAAGACGCGGATAGGGTCGCGGTCGCGGTTTCTGGTGGAAAAGATAGCATAGCTCTCCTGAAGGCCTTGCATAGGATAGTCTCTGAGAAGTTTCCGAGCATAAGCCTCATAGTCATTCACATAAACCTGGGGATACCAGGATACTCGGATCGATGCCAAGAGGTCGTGGAGGATGTTTGCAGGAGCCTCGGGGTCAACTATCTGATCTATGACCTTGGGAGAGAGGAGGGCTACACCATTCCAGACCTGAGATCAACCCCTCTCGGGAGAAGGATCTGCGGAGCATGTGGAACGGTCAAGAGGTATCTGATGAACAAGCTCGCGTATGAAATCGAGGCGGATAGGCTCGCGACGGGCCACAATCTCGACGACACGGTCGAGCTCCTCTTAGAGTTCTATCTCAGGGGATCCGTGGAGGAGATCGTCAGGGTGAAGCCCGTGGCCTGGAGCAATCACCCAAAGCTCATCACCAAGATCAAGCCCCTAATAGAGCTCACCGAAAGAGAAAACCTATACTACGTCATGGCTCAAGGCCTGCCGATACTCGAGACCGAGTGCCCTCTAGCAAAGGGATCCAGGATGCTCAGGAGAAAGAAGCTGATAAACATGATCGAGCAAGAGATCCCAGGATTCAAGCACACCTTCTACAAATCCCACCTAAAGAGAATCCTACCGAAACTCGAGCAAACAGTCGAAGAACCCGAGCTCGCCGAATGCCAGCTATGCGGAATGCCAGCCCTATCAAAAACCTGCAGCTACTGCAAACTAACAACAAAACTGAAAACCACAATACCAAACCAGCCATAAGCAACTTAAGATAAAACCCAAAAGCAAACATATGGTGCGGCCGCCGGGATTTGAACCCGGGACCGCTGGCTCGGAAGGCCAGCGTCCTTCCAGGCTAGACGACGGCCGCCTATTGTTATGGGTTTTGTGGGGGATTTTGAGTTTTTCTCTTTGGTTTGTTGGGGTAAGATTTTAATTTTCTTTGGTGTGTGGGTTGCTTGTTATGGTTCCTCCGCTTGATTATGAGAAGGCTGTTCAGGTTATTCTCGGGTTTCTGAGGGATTACGTTGAGGGAGCTAGAAGGAGGGGGGTTGTGGTAGGGCTTAGCGGCGGGCTGGATTCCTCGGTTGTCTGCGCTCTCGCCGTCAGGGCTCTCGGATCGGAGAAGGTTCATGGCCTGATAATGCCTGATAGGAGGGTTACTCCAGGCGAGGATGTCGAAGATGCGATGATGCTCGCGGAAAGGCTTGGGGTGCGCTGCCAGGTCGTTGAGCTGGATCAGAT
>CAYXHS010000046.1:2723-8459 GCA_964465105.1 uncultured Nitrososphaeria archaeon | reverse complement strand
GATGAAGATACAGACGGTTTCAGGCTTGATCGATGAAGGCGATCTGGGCTTCACCTTAATCCATGAGCATCTCCTAACGAATCCTCCGAAGGTCTTCTCGGGTAAGGATCCCGACCTGATCATGGATGATGTCGATAAGGCGATTCAGGAGCTGAGAAGGTTTGCGGAGGCTGGAGGTAAGACCTTGGTTGAGGCAACTCCGATAAACTATGGTCGAGACGTGAGAGGATTAACCGAGATAGCGAGGAGGGTTCCAGAAGTCAATATCGTGGCCTCGACTGGATTCTATGTAGCTGAAGCCTTCGATCAAAGGTTTTCGGAGATGCGCATCGACGAGCTCGCCGAGCTGATGATCAGAGAAATCAGGGAAGGAATGGATGGAACTTCTTCCAAGGCTGGGATAATAAAGGTCGCCGCAGGCTACTTCAGAATCCATCCGCTTGAGGAGAAGGCACTAAGAGCTGCCGCAAGAGCTCATTTAGAGACTGGAGCGCCGATCCAAGTCCATACGACTCATGGAACCATGGCCCTGGAAATATTGGAGATACTAGAAGACGAAGGCGCTGAGCTGAGAAAGGTTCTTCTCCTCCACATGGACGACAACATGGATAAGTGGCTGACCGTTAAGGTTCTCGAGAGGGGCGTGAACATATGCTTCGACAAGTTCGCGAGGGTAAAGTATCGCATCCCAGAAGAATGGAGGATAAAGTTCTTGGAGGACCTGATCAAGGAGGGGTTTGAGAGCCAGCTCATGATCTCGATGGATGCTGGAAGAAGATCATATTACAAGTCCTATGGAGGGGGACCTGGCCTCGAATACCTACCCAAGGTGATCGTGCCACGCCTGCTTGAGACGGGGTGGGATGAAAAATTGGTGAAAAGGATATTCTTTGAGAACCCGAGAGAATTCCTGAAGTTTTCTCCTAGAAAACGCTGACCCCCTTAGGTATAAATATCCCCCCATCATCATAGAGGCTCGAGAAGCTTAACTTGCTTTTCGAGAAGCCGTGTCGGTGAGAACTTGGAGTCCACGAATCCTCAAGCAGTTATCTGGATAATGAGTGGAGAGTGTAATCTGCGCTGCATCCACTGCTATGCTAGCAGATTTCTTGGAGCTGACGAGCTGACCTTAGAGGAGAAGCTTAAGCTCATAAGGGAGCTGGCTGAATGCGGGATTTCCTACGTCGGGCTGACGGGCGGAGAGCCCCTGATTAACAGAGACTTGGAGCCATGTTTGAGGGAGCTTTATGATTATGGAATAGAGTATAGCGTGAACACGAACGCCACCCTCATGAGCGAGGAGAAAGCTGAGCTTCTCGAGAGATATGACGCCTACCTTTTCGTGAGCATCGATGGAGCTCGTAAGGAGACTCATGAGAAAATGAGGGGGATTGGGACTTGGGAGAGGCTTATGAGAGGGCTGGATCTCATCAAGAAGAGGAGTCTCCCGTTCTCAACGATCATGGCCGTGTCCAGTCTGAACTACATGGAGGCTGAAGATTACGTTGAGCTCGCTGAGAGCCTTGGAGCGGAGGCTGCTTGCATGATCCCAACGATGCCCGTTGGAAGAGCCCGATCTGAGATAATTCCTAGAGTGGATGAGCTTGTTCACGCTCTTAGGTCGGCTGAGCACGCGGCCAAAAAGCTCGGATACTGGATAAGCGTTTGGTGCTATGTTCCAGCGAAGCTCGTCATAGATCCGAGGTTCGTCTCGACTTGGGCTGACTGCAGGAGGGGGAAAGTCGTGGACATAGATCCCGCTGGAAACCTGCTTCTATGCGATGTTCTGGATTTGAAGTTCAGCAACGTCAAAAAGGGATTTAGAGCTGCCTTCAGGGAGTATCTTGAGGCGAGAGAGGTTAAGGAAGTGATGGCACCGAGGCTTAAGGAGCCGTGCAGCTCATGCGAGCTTAGGGAAGTATGCATGGGCGGATGCTATGCTAGATCATATCTAACCTATGGAGCGTTCGATGGCCCTGACCCTTATTGCCCGAAGACGCAGCTTGCTCGCGAGGTATCAACTGAGCATCATATCTGATCGGGTGGAACCTTTCTGGGATCATGGCCCGTGAGATATTTGAGACCATAAGTTTGCAGCCTCTTGACGACATGCGGGTACAATATCAGCTCTTCCACCTCGAACTCCTCGACGAGATTCGGGCTTATCTCCTTCAACCTCTCCATCAAGGCTTTGAGGCTTTCTCTCGATGAGAAAGATATCATGGCGGCTGGATGGCATTCAACGCCATATTTGATCAGGTTTTCCAAAGCCCTTAGCTGAAGCCTGAAGTCTTCTGGCCTGGCTCCAGTAAGCCTATGGAACTCTTCCTCGGAGCACCCTTTCAGGGAAACTCGCACATGAACGAAGTCATATCTTGAAAGCTGCTCGGCGTAGGTCGGGTCATGGCCTAGAAGTATCCCGTTCGTCTCGAGTATGAAGCTGCAGCCAGATCCTCTCAGCTCATCGAGCAACTCTATCAGATGACGTCTACCTATCGTGGGCTCTCCGCCGCTCAGCCTCAGCTGCCTCAGCCCGCTCTTCTCAGCTAAAGCTAGCAATTTCTCAGCAACCTGATGGGGGCTGTAGAAGCTTCCGATCTCCTTGGGCCTGTATCGAACCTTGTCTGAGACCCAGCAGAACTTGCAGAAGAGGCCGCATCCGACGCAGTCTCCCGTGACTATTCCTCCATACCATCTATCCACCCTGAACCTGTAGTATTTTCTCTCCTGAACGCCGTGAGCAGACCTAACTACGAGCTTCTCCATCCGCTTATGAACCTCAACTGAACTGTATGCCAACCCTAAGCTTTCCTTTCAGTGCTCGGATTTCAGGATTCACTCGAATCCCCTTCGCCCTGATTCGATTTGCTCTCCGCTTCCTTCTTCTCTTCGCTAGGTTCCTCTTTAACAGGCTTCACGATTATCATCCCATTGGCGTAATCTATCTCGACCTCATCTCCCTTTTTCAGCCCGAGCTTCGAGGCTATATCGCTCGGTATCGTTATCCTTCTCCCAGAAAGGATCTTCTGAACCTTCTTCTCGCTATTACCCTCTTCAGCGACCGAGGTAGACCTCTCCCTTCTAGCCATCCTCCTAGACAGGAAAGCATATATTCCGAGACCTGCTGCGACGGCTGCCGTCTGAGCGAGAAGCGCATTTTTTGCGAGGGAGCTTTCTCCGAGGGTCGCCTGATATACCCTGTTCAGATAGCTGTATTCCTCCTCTAGGTCCGCGATCCTCTGCCTCAGGCTGGCGGCCTCCGCGATCAGGTCATCGTGTCTGGCTCTGAGATCCTCATGTCTAGATTTCAGGTCGCTATACATCGCCTTGTAGGCTCTGAGCTCCGAGAGGGTTGACTCATAGTCTCTGAGAAGGGTTCGATACTGCTCCTCCAGGCTCTCATACTGCTTTGATAGGGACTCGTAGCTGGTCTTAAGCTTCTCAAGCTCGATGATGGTTGACTGATGGCTCTCGCTCAGAGAGCTGTATGAGTCTTGGAGGCTGGAATACTCTTCCTTCAATTCCTGATACTCCTTCTCGAGATCCTCATAATCTTCCTTTAGCTGCTGGTAGCTCGTTTCGAGCGCGGAGTGCTCCGCGAGAAGGGACTGATACTCCTCTTGAAGGCTTTCCAGCTCTTCGGTCTTCGCCTCAAGCTCATCTTCCAAGTCTTTCACCTCATCCTTGAGCTCCGACACCTTGTCTCGGAGGCTGGCCACCTCGGACTCGAGCTCCCCATAGGTCTCATCCCTCACCACAGACATATACCACTCATGATCTAGCTCCTTATCCACCCCATCAACCTTGTAGTGAAACTCGAGCTTAGCTCTGAGATGCGGGTCCACGGGCTCCTCCCTCGGGACGCATACCTGAATGGACTTAGACTTCGTCCACCCGATATCCGCCTGATCCACGCTCACTATCACCTCGCTGTAAAGCGTTTCAACCTCAGAGTTCTGGTGATAGTATATTGCGAGGTTAACGACTAGGTCGGTGAGGTTCTGCGAAGCCTTCATCCAGAAGCTTATCGTTATACAGGATCCGATCTTGACCTCGATCGGGTAATCAACCCTAAACTCTAAATCGTTTTCGACCTGTGAATAGCCGTATGCCGAGGCCGCGGAAATCAGGGCCGCGAGAACGGCGATCAAGCCTATGAGCCGAATCATCTTTTGGCCATTCATTCTCTCCGAGATGATTATTGGGAGGCTCTTTAATAAAGTGCTCCATACGAAAATGATACAAGAGAGCGTATCTGAGATGTAGCGGAGAGATGGTTAGCATAAGCTTGGAGGTCGAACATTATGATCTTCAGAGAAGCTTTGAGCCATCTTTCCTCTCAAGCCTCTATGAGAACCCGACTCGAGGACATTGGATCAAAATTGCTGGAAAGCTTAACGGAATCAGGATCGAGCAAGATGGAAAGCTCTTGAAAGCCTCATACTCGGGGAGAATTGATAGATCGAGGCTGGAGGAGCTGGTCTTGCTTGAAACTGGGCTCTGGCATGAAGCATTCGAGAGCAGGATCTCAGAAGCACCTAGAAGCTTCAGACCTATCCTAGAAGCCCTCGCCTCTGAGTATCCTGGGGTTAGGATTCCGATCGCTCCTCACGACCTACAGCACTTGTTCCTGTCAGTTCTCCTATCCAAGAGGGCGGATTACAGGCTCGTTAGAAGCTGGTGTGCGGAGATCTGGAAAGTCGTTGACGATGATCTCGAGAAGCTCATGAGCCTCAGCGCCAAGGAGCTTGAGAAGATTACCAGAAGCTATCAGCTTTATGATGCTTTGAAGAGCATTAGATCGGCGGTCGAGCTTTTCGGAAGCTTGAGATCGTTTCGTGAGAGGGTTCTGAGGATGCGTCCAGAGGCCGCGAGAGCCATGCTGATGAGGATCTGGGGGGTTGGGTCTAAGGTCGCCGACTCGCTCATCCTCTCAGCCTTCAGGGCAACCCACTTCGCGCCATGCGACACGCATCTAGTCAGGTTGATCAAGGCTCTCGGACCGATCCGCAGGTTCAGGCTTCCCGATGAGAAGCTGTGCATGAGATATGCTTGTAGCGATGAGCCTGTTGAAGGCCTCCCTTCCTGCCCACAATATCGTCAATGCTTGCGTGGAAAACTTTCCTCAAGCTTGGGAGAGCTTGCGGGCTGGTTTCAAACCCTAGCATATATTCATGGGAGGCTATATTGCAGGAAGATTAAGCCTCGCTGCGACCGCTGTCCTCTTAGATCCCTCTGTTCCTCCTATTCGTGAACGGGATAAAGGGAAAAATTGGTTTATTTGAGTTAGATTATCTTGGCGAGATCCTTGAAGTCATCTTTCAAGTCTTGGTAGAGCTTGTTGTATATCCTATAGTATTCGAGGTATTTTCGGTGGATATCTTGATCTGGCTCGATAGGGTCTCTGGTTTTTATTATCTTATCTACAGCGCTCTCAACGGTCTTATAGGCTCCTGCGCCTACTGACGCGAGGATTGCAGCCCCATAGGATGAGCCTTCATCGACTTCAAGCAGGTAGACCTTCAGCCCGAAAACGTCTGAGATTATCTTCCTCCATAGGGGGCTTCTGGACCCCCCGCCTAGGATCCTGACCTCCTTAGGCTTTATCCCGAGCTCCATCATCAGCTCCAAAGAATTTCTCAGGCCGAAGGCAACCCCCTCGAGTACAGCTCTGATCATGTGCCCTTTCCCGTGCTTTAGAGATAAGCCGAAGAAGACCCCTCTAGCATATGGGTC
>CAYXHS010000046.1:0-2623 GCA_964465105.1 uncultured Nitrososphaeria archaeon | reverse complement strand
ACCGAGAGAACCCCCTCCACGGTTGCTCCTGCTCCGACCCCAGCAGCGCCTTGATCTCCTGCCCCCGCGACGACAGGTATCCCAGGCTTTAACCCAAGCTCCTTAGCGACTTCGCTGTCAAGCTCTCCCCTGATCTCAGGAGATTCAAGGACCTCAGGGAATATGCTGAGCTCAAGCTTGAGCTCGGAGATTATCTCTTCGGACCAGCTTCTCTTACGAACGTCGAAGAGACTCGTCCCAGAAGCATCGTTTACGTCGGTCTTTACCTCGCCTGTCAGCTTAAAGCCTACGTAATCTTTTGGAAGCATGAACTTCCTAATCTTCTGGAAGTTTTCCTTCTCCCTGTTTCTCAGCCATAGGATCTTGGGAGCCGTGAAACCGGTCTGGACCACGCTCCCCGTCCTTTCTATGATCTCCCTCCCGAAGAGCTTGTTCATGAAGTCGGCTTCCTCAGCCGTCCTCTGATCGTTCCAGAGTATCGCGGGTCTTATCACCTCATCTCTCTCATCTATGATCACAAGGCCGTGCATCTGACCGGTCAGCCCTATGCCCTCGATGTCCTCGGAGCTCACCTTTCCCCGCTTGATGATCTTCGTGATCGCCGCCTTTGAGGCAGCCCACCAATCATCTGGATTCTGCTCGGACCAGCCTGGCTTAGGCGTGTAAAGCGGATACTCCTCCGTTACGCTATCTAGAACGCGGCCGCTCTCATCTATCGCTAAGACCTTGCATCCAGTCGTTCCGACATCTACGCCTATGAAGACAGGCATTCTTCCCGAACCTCCTGCTTCGTGGATAAAGATGATAGGGAGTATCTAAAGCCAGCTATAGGATCACGGTCTTTATGTTGAGCATCTTGCAGGCTTCAGCTATAGGCTCGACATAGTCTCCATGGATCAGGCTCGCGTGATGAACGAATCCTTCCTCGACGAGAGTTCTATATAGCTTATCTAGGTCGGCGACTTTTACCCAGACCCAGCTCCCCCTGAACTCAGCCTCCTCATCCAGCGCCTCGCCTCTAGCTATCAGCATCTTGAACTCTCCCTTATGCTCGGTGAGCCTGCAAATCGTTACTGGCCCTGGCTTAAGCCTGAACTCCGCGGTCCCATAAGAACTCTCAACCCCGACATCCCTATACAGGATGCTGTGATATCTTAGGCTCGCCGGGCATCCAGGGCATAGTAAGCTCAGAGGAGCGTTTCCGCAGTGCCATGACAAGAAGACGTTCGGATCCTTTGGATGCTGAATCGTCCAGTCTATGAAGTGGGGTGGAGTCGTCTCTAGAGAAGCTTCATATTGGATCAGCATGGTCAGCGCCCCATATATGTCGACCTCGCATGAGCAGGGTATACCGGATTGGGTCAGCCTTCCCATGACGAAGCATGAGCTTATGCCGTAATGTTTCTGAACCTCGGTCCAGCATCTGACAGCCATCGCGGAGAGCCTCCTATCCTCAGCTAGCCTCCTCAAAGCCGCCTCAAACTTCGCCATCTTCAGCAGGGTCTCGGGAGGAACCTGCGAAACGTCAATCGTGCGCTTCATCTCTTCGAGGATCTTGCTCACCTCAGGGTCGTCGTCGCTTAATGCTTTCGCCTCTTCTATCACTGCTAGAAGTGACTCGTGAACAACCCTTTGCTTAAATCTTCTAGCCATCTCCGCCTCGTTAAACGTGACAGTCTCAAACCTTTCAGGTCTCGGGCCGATTAACCCCACTCTAGCTCCTATGAACTTGCTCATTATCGCAGCTGCTCTGACGAAGGTCTCCAGCCTCTTCCTGAAAGCGTCCTCCTCTGGGAAGAATAAGCCTAGGAAAGTGAATGGTATCTCCCTGCGATAGAGGGCTGACGTCAGGGATAAGGTTCCGCAGAACGAGTCCGATCTCCTAAACCCTCCTGGCAGCGGCTTAGGCTCCTTCGTCCCGAAGACCGCGATCGGAAGCCCCTTAAACTCTTCAGCCACCCTTGCCCCAGCGAGCTCATCTCCAAAGGTCATGGTCCCTATCAGCAAACCCTCAACTCTTTCTCGCTTGAAGAGCTCTATCACCTTCTCGGCGTCGTCATCATCCCAGACGAGCCCCATCTTGGTCAAATCTTCAGTAGGATAGATCAGTTGAACGCTAGGAATCTTCGAGACATTTTCAATAACCCGCCTCCTTATCTCAACACCCCACCTCTCATCAAAAGGGTATCTATGAAGGGGAACGAATCCCAACTTAACCGTCTTCATCAGACATATTGCTATGAAAACGGTTATTTAAATAAAGTCATCTAAGCTGAGCGAAGCGCTTTCTCAGCTAACTCAATTTGCAAAGCTCGCGGTAGGCTTCCAAGGAGATTTTCTTCAATTTCCTGACGGCCCCCTCGATGTCGCTTTGGCCAAAGGTGCTTGTCCCCGCGATAAGCACATTCGCTCCAGCTCGTATTATAGAAGATGCATTCGTGAAATCTACTCCGCCGTCAACCGCTATATCCTTCCGTAGTTCAGCCCTGATCATAAGGCTTCTCAGCCTCTTGATCTTATCCATCATCTCTGGGATGAAGCTTTGACCCCCGAATCCGGGCTCCACGGTCATGATCAGGATCATATCGACTCGGTCCATCACGTATCTTACGGCTGAAAGAGG
>CAYXHS010000045.1:3431-8864 GCA_964465105.1 uncultured Nitrososphaeria archaeon | reverse complement strand
ATGGAGGCTGACGAATACTCTAAATACATCGAGGATCTTGAAGAATCTGTTTAAGCTCGTGGAAAGATGGTGCTCGTAAGGGTTCATAGGGTCTCAAGCGTGAAGGACCCTGAAACTGGAAGATACGGCAAGATGATAGAGCTAGTTGAGGAAAGAAGGGTTCAGGCGGCGGCAAGGGTTTCGGGAATGCCCTCGGAGTCTTTCATGATCCAATCCATGTTGCAGGATCTAGCGAGCTATCTCCAATCTATGGGCTTCATGCTCGGATCAGCGATAAAGCCTAAGATGACGCTCTTCCTAACTGAGGAGGAATATGAGATGCTTGGAGTAAAGCTGGACGTCAACGAGGTCTATGAGCTCGAGTTTAAGGACGGGACGATAGTCTTCAAGAGAGCTTACGATTGACATCATTTCCTGAGCATCTGAGCTATGTAGAGTATTCTCCAGATCACCGTTATCAGGGCGAAGACTGAGATCAGAATCATCGTGATCTCCAGCGCCGACTCGATGAAGGGAGCCAACACGGAGGCCGTGATGAGGAGGATCATCCGCTCAGCCCTCTCCATAAACCCGACACCCTTCAAGGAGATTTTGAAAGGCTCGGCCCTATGTCTCACGTAGCTTACCATTAGGGAGGATGCGAGAGCGAGGGAGCCCCAAAGGACGCTGACCGCCCCTGAAGCCATTATGGCTATGTAGATCGCTGACTCGCCGAGCTTATCGAAGACAGAGTCGAGAAAGGCTCCAAGCTCGCTCGTTAGCTTAAGCCTTCTGGCCACGGCGCCGTCAATCGCGTCGAGGAAACCTGAAAAAGTTAGGAGAATTGCTGCCAAGAAGTAATATGAGGGACTTTCCGCGGCGAAGTAGTAGAAGCATGCGGATACGAGAGCGGATATGAAGGCGAGAAGCGTTATGGTCATAGGCTTTACCCCATATCTTGCCAGCCGCTCTATCAGGCCCGTTGAAAGCTTCTCGAAGAGCTCCTCCTCGAGCTTACGCCTCCTAGCGCCCATCCCACATCCCCGTAGCTGAGATACAATTTAATGTTCTCATTGTGCTCTCATCTTCGACTAAGCTTATATACGATGGCTCGGCTGTAACCGAGGATGGCTTCCAAGGAGGAGATCCAGAAGAAGGTCATAGAGGTCCTTAAGGAGACCTATGACCCCGAGATACCCGTGAACGTCTACGACTTGGGGCTCATCTATGGGGTTAACGTGGATGATGAGGGAGGGGTTGAGATCGAGATGACCTTGACGGCGGTGGGCTGCCCGATGGCCAGGATGATAGCATACATGGTCGAGGAAAACGTGAGAAGCAAGATTCCAGAGGTCAAGAAGGTGAACGTCAAGGTGGTCTGGGATCCGCCGTGGAGCCCTGAGAAAATCACCCCAGAGGGCAGGGAGGCTTTGAAGAAGATCTTCGGCTACGATGTGGTGAAGGAGTGGATTCAGAAGCTCAAATCCTGAAATCATCGAGTATAACTGATGAGGCTTCGGCGGAACGGCATCTAAATATCGGTTGAGAGCTTGATCAGCTTGGATGAATGAAGGAGAATATAGGGCGCTGATCGAGAAGAGGTTTCAGGAAGCTTATCGGGTTGCGGTGGAGGCTCGTAGGAGGATCGGGTCGCCGACCCCCGAGGTTGAGATCCTTCTGGCCAAAGACCTCGCTGAGAGAGTTGAATTGCTCGTGGGACCGAAGGGAGTTGCCGAGAAAATCAGGAAATATTTTGGGAAGATGTCTCAGGAGAGGCTTGCCTTCAGGCTCGCGGAGGAGCTCGTATCAGAGCTTAGGGGGAAGCTTAGCGAGGAGAAGCTGATACTCCAGGTGATTAGAACATGCTTGGCGGTCATGACCCCGCCCTGCATAACTGCCGCCCCCACCGAGGGGATAGTCGATGCAAAGATAAAGCGCAATCAGGATGGAACTAGGTATCTCGCTGTATACTTCGCTGGGCCCATCAGGTCCGCTGGAGGAACGGAGCTTGCCTCGATAGTCTTGCTCGCGGATCACGTCAGGAGGCTTCTAGGTCTTGATAGGTATAAGCCCACGGATGAGGAGATCCTGAGGTTCATAGAGGAGCTTAGAACCTATCAGAGGAAGGTTTCAAGGTTCCAGTATAACGTCCCCGAGGACTTGATAGAATTCATTTTGAGGAGGCTTCCAGTCGAGGTTACTGGGATAGCGACCGATAGAATCATGGCCTCCTCCTTCAGGGATCTTCCGAGAGTTGAGACGAATTACCTGCGCGGAGGAGCTCTCAGGGTCGTGAACGATGGTATAGCTGGAAGGGCGAAGAAGGTCTTGAAACTGGTCGAGGAGCTTGGGCTCGAGGGATGGGATTGGATGAAGGAAGTCGTGGAGCGCATGAAAAACCTCGTCAACGACGATGAGCAAAGCTATCTAGATGAGCTCGTCGGCGGAAGACCCTTCATATCATCCTCAAACACGTTCGGGGGGCTCAGGATAAGATATGGAAGATCTTTTTCAACTGGAATGCAGGCTGTCGGGCTTCACCCGATAACCCTTAGGATCCTAGAAGGATATCTCACCACGGGAACTCAGCTCAAGCTAGATTATCCTGGGAAAGGCGGGATAGTCTCCCCAGTCGATTCGATCGAGCCTCCGATAGTCTTGCTCGACGATGGAAGCGTCCTAAAGCTCAGATCGGAAAGGGACTTGGAGAGAGCTGAGGGAAAGATCTCAAAGATACTCTTCTTAGGAGATATACTGATAGCGATTGGAGACCTGATCGAGAATAATGTCGAGATCAGGAAACCTGGATACTGCGAGGAGTGGTGGGCTGAAGAGCTTAAGGAGAAGCTGGCCGAGGCCCATGAGCTACCCGACGAACTCCTCGAAGAAGTGAGATTCGTTCTCGAGGATCCGATCCGCAGGAGGCCGAGCGTCGAGAAGGCGCTGAGGCTAAGCATCTCGCTCAAGCTCCCCATTCATCCAGAGTATCTCCCCTTCTGGGGTAATGCCTCCATCGAGGATCTCGAACACCTTAGGGCGTGGATCCGTCGAAGCATTAAGGTCTTAAGGATTTCAGACGGCCGAGCGATGCTTCCCTATGATGAGAAGGCTAAACGGGTGCTGACCTCTCTCCTGATCGAACATGAAGTATCCGAAGATGAGGTAAAGCTGCCTCTAAGCTGGTTCAAGGTGCTCTTAGCTTGCCTAAAGCCTTTCAGCGACCAAAGGCTCGAGGGCGACGACATCTTCTCAGCGATCGAGAAGCTTTCAGGAATACCTCAGAGAGATAAGGCTGGATCATTCATCGGGGCTAGGATGGGGAGACCTGAGAAGGCTGCTCAGAGGGAGATGAGCCCGCCTGTCAACGTCCTCTTCCCGATAGCCGAGGCGGGTGGAAGCAGCAGGGATTTGATGGCTGCGGCCAGAGAGGGGAAGAAGGTCGCCGTTGAGCTCGCTGCTAGGAAATGTGAGAGATGTAATGCTATCACCTGGAGGGAGAGATGCCAGGAATGCGGCCTACCTACGAAGCTGATCGGATACTGCGCGGAATGCGGGCTTGAGCTAGAGTATTCGGAGGAGACCACATGCCCTAGATGTGGAGGGAAGGTGAGTTTCTCGAGGAAGTTCGTCGTTAACGTGGGAGAAGAGCTCTACAGAGCTCTGAAGAGGATCTCAGAGCAAGCTCCATCTAGACTCAAGGGGGTTAAAGGGCTTAACAGCGTCGCCAAGATTCCCGAGCTCTTGGAGAAGGGCGTTCTCAGGGCGAAATACGGGCTATACATCTACAAGGATGGGACGATAAGATTCGACTCTACCAACGCGCCCTTAACCCACTTCACCCCAAGACAGATAGGCGTATCGGTTGAAAAACTGAAGGAGCTTGGATACACGCATGACATTCATGGGAGGAGGCTTGAATCGCCTGATCAGGTGCTTGAGCTCAAGCTTCAGGATGTCGTGATCCCGAGGAGGGCTGCCGAGCACCTAGTCAAGGTCTCCAAGTTCATGGACGACCTGCTCGTTAAGCTCGCTGGGATGAAGCCGTTCTACCAGATGAAATCGATCGAGGATGTCGTCGGAAAGCTCATCGTAGCATTATCTCCGCACACCTATGCGGGGGTCGTTGGAAGGGTTATAGGCTTCACGGATGCTCTCGCATGCTTCGCTCACCCAGTATTCCACGCGGCGAAGAGGAGGGACTGCGATGGAGATGAGGATAGTATCATGCTTCTCCTAGACCCGCTCATAAACTTCTCGAGGCTTTATCTTCCTGGGAGGGTCGGGGGAAGGATGGACACACCTCTCCTGATAACGGTAGTAATCGATCCAGGAGAGGTCGATGAGCAAGCTCATAACCTAGATATATTGGATAGGATTCCACTTGAGTTCTATCGGCTTGCGGAGAGGGGAGAGCATATCTCCAAGCTAAGCAGCAAGATCCCGACGATAAAGACTCTTCTCAGGGGGAGGAAGCCTCTCAGAATAGGATACACCCATCCTCAAAGCAGCTTGGCCGCCCATCCAGCTGAATCATCCTACAAGAGATATGGAAGCATGCTCGAGAAAATCTTGGGGCAGCTTAAGCTCGCTGAGAAGATCGCCTCGGTCGATGAACACTTCGTCGCAGAGAAGATGGTTGAAACTCACCTGCTCTCCGACATTCTTGGAAACATGAGAGCATTCTTCCTCCAAGGGTTTAGATGCAAGCGATGTGGAGCGAGATATAGGAGGCCTCCTCTAACCAATAGCTGCGTGAGCTGCGGAGGGGAGGTCACTCAAACGGTCTTCAGGGGTGCTGTGGAGAAGTATGTGGAGCTTGTCGAGAAGGTTCTCCTGAAGAAGATAAAAAGCAGATACTTGGTGGAGAGGATAAATCTCGCCCTCGAAAACATAATGAACGTCTTCGAAGCCGAGAGGAAGGAGCAATCATCCCTGGAGGAGTTTTTAGGGGGCTAGCTCGGCGGCCTAGTTCCAATCCTTATTCTCCTAAGCCTGACGTGAGGGCCTCCAAGCCAGACTGGAACGCTCTGCATGGGGTCTCCTTTCCCGCAGTAGCCCGCGAAGAACTCTAGGGTCTTTCCTACGGCGTCGATCGAGGAGTAAAAGTCTTTGGTCGTGAGCTCTAAGATAGGGTTTCTCACGGGCTCGCGAACCTCTCCATCAACTATCCTGTATGCCTCGACCCCGACATATCTCTGATTCCACCTCCGATCATCTATGTTCCACTCCTGATAGCTCTTCACGTAAACCCCTTCCTTGATATCCTCGATCAATTCCTCGAAGCCGTAATCTCCAGGCTTCATGTACGTGTTGGACATTCTTATGATGGGCTCATAATCGAATCCAGCGGACCTAGCCGCTCCATTACTCTTCACCCCGAACTTCGAGGCTGTCTCCCGATTATGCAGAAGCTCCTTCAGGACCCCGTTCTCGATTAGCTTGCGCTCTCTTCCC
>CAYXHS010000045.1:0-3331 GCA_964465105.1 uncultured Nitrososphaeria archaeon | reverse complement strand
TCAACCTCATCTGAGATCTTCTCGGGAAGATTCCATGCCTCGACCGCTTCCCAGCCTCTCGCCTCGCCTAGATGCTGGAACCTCTGAAGGGTTCCATGCTGCGGGGAATGCAGGGTTAGGAAGTATTCGAAGAAGGCTCGTGGGATCTCCATCCAGATATCTGCTCCATCGCTGTTTACCAAATGCTTCTCGACATCCATTCTCCCCACCTCGAGAAGCCTTGTCGAGACCTTTACCCCAGCTCTTTCCCCAGCTTCAAGAATCAGCTTATCGATCTCCTTCAAGAAGCCTATCTTCATGTCTAGGTCTACCGAGTCGAACCGCACTCTGGGCTTAACCTCAACCTTGGCCTTTGAGAGGTTTTCCTCGCTCAGGCTTATCTTGTTTCTGATCATCCGAGAAGAAGCTTTAGCCATCGAGTAAGCTGACCTGATTATCTTCCTAAGCGAGCTTCGGCTCAGGGAGGACGTTGACGCGAAGCCTAGAGCGCCCTCCACCAAGATCCTCACACATATGCCCTCCTCAATAGATCTGGCGGAGATCTCGGGAACCCCGTTCTTCAAGACTATCGTCTCGCTTAGATCCTTCTGGTATCTTGCCTCAGCATATTCCGCGCCAAGCTTAAGAGACTCGTCGACCGCGAACCTCAGAAGATCCTCAACCATCCCAGATCGATGAGAAGAGAAGATATGGAGAAATTAAAGGATGTCTTGGGGTCAGCCGGTTGACCCATCATCACCCTTATCAGCCGATGCGGGCTATCATCACGTCATCATTAGAAACGTAGCTCATGCTTTAAGATTTTTAGCTAACAGAGGCTTTTGAAAGCCTCATTCCAGATCTTCAGGTCCTCCAGCTTTCCAAGGGTGGATATGAACGCGCCTACTGGGCCATAGAGCCTTCTAAGTTTCTCGAGGATCTCGAGATAAGCTTCGGTAAGAGCATTTAGATCCGTCGGAAGCTCGGCGGGCACCCCGATAGCCTTCAAGACCTTTTGGGCGCGGTCCCCGCTTGCCAGGAGGAAGCCTATGAAGATGGGTACGGTTATACCTTCTTTTCTGAGAGATTTGAGGAGATCTTCTATTCCCTCGAGGCTGAAGACGAGCTGAGTTATGAAAAATTCTGCTCCCGCTCTGATCTTCCTCAAGGCTCTGGAAACCTCCACCTTGACGGGTAGATACGGGTTTAATCCCGCTCCGACCTGAAGCCTGAGGCTCCGCGGCATCGGGTTTCCGAGTTCATCTACGCCGTGATCTGACATAATTCTGGCCAGGTATATCAGCCTGATCGAATCGAGGTCAAAGATTGGCGTGGAGTATGCCTCAGATTTAATGGATGGATAATCGCCGGTCAAGGCTAGGACGTGTTCTATGCCGCTGAGCTGAAGTGCTAGGAGCCTGGATTTGAGGGCTAGGCGGTTGAGGTCGCGGCAGGTGAGGTGAACGATGACCTCGCATCCTAGTGCTTTCTTCAGGTATGCTGCGAAGGCTGAGGATTCTAGGTGGAGGGTTGCGAGAGGGTTGTCGGGGACGCTTAGAGCACTAAATGAGAGACCTTTCAGGAGCTGAATCTTCTCCGCCGCCTCGAAGCTCGGAGGAACCTCAGCGATCCATACGGCCTCGCTCCAAACCTTTGACAGAAGCTCCGTGAAGGGCTTCCTTTTCTCGAGCTTCGGCCTGAACCTAAAGCCTGGATCCAAGATTATCTCGGATGGCTGCTTGTCGGCGAAGACGCATCTCGCATCCCCGAGCTCGCACATCCCGTCAGGCTTCATACCTCCACATGGCCCATTCAAGACCCGCTTAGGACAACCTGCACGCCTCCTACTCACGTTCGATCACCCTCACCCTAAGGTACCTGGACTTTCTCAAGGCGAGATAGAGGTTTAAGGCTACTATGAATGAGAATCCCGTCATGAACCCTCTCTCGACTAGAACTATCGGGATCGCGGCCAAATATACTCCTGCGAGGGCTTCGGGGGCGAAGGCGCCTAGAAGATACCTAAAGACGATAATAGCTCCCAAGCCTCCGTAAAGGTGGTCCGCGAAGATTCCCATAACACATCCTGCCAGGATTCGGAGGGCCACGGCTGGCAGCTTCCCTCTCTTCATGAAGCTTGCGATGCCGCTGAAAGCCGTTAAGGCCATCGCGGCGAAATACGGTATCGTGAAGAATGCTGCAAGCCTTCCGACGTCGGTTGCGAACCAGAAGCTGAGGAGGATTAAGTAGATGATTATGGAGTAGATCCATTTGGGAAGCTTGAAGGCTCTCCCGCGGTCGAAGACGAGTGATGAGGCTAAGGCTCCGAGCGGGGCGGCGAACATGGTTACGTAGCTGAATACCGTGTATTTCCCTGGGAGGAGGAGCATCGCCATGAGCGTTCCTAGGAATATCGAGGAGGGAGCGAGGATGTGGCCTAGCAGGAGGCCGTAGATCGGGGAGAGGGCGACAGCGATCTCGATCTTAGCTCCTGGAATGCCGAAGGCTGGAATTCCTGGAAGCATCTTCAGGATGACCATGTATAGTGAGCTGAAGCTCGCGAGCAGGGCGGCATCCAGGCTTATCTTCTTGACGAACTTCTCGGACATCGTGAAAGTCAAAGACCTTTCCGAGACCGCAAACTTATAAGTTATCTTCGGCGGGCAAGCTAGGTGAAGGGAATGAGCGGAGAAGATGAGCTTAAGGAGATGCTCAATCTGATAAGGCTTCACAATACTTGGAGAAGGGAAGAGTGCATAAACCTGATAGCATCTGAAAACGTCACGTCGCCGCTCGTGGACGCCGTCTACCTCTCGGACGCCATGCACCGATATGCTGAGGGACTTCCATTCAAGCGATATTACCAAGGAACGAAATACATCGATGAGATCGAGGAAAAGGTCTCAAAAATCTTCGCCAGGCTCTTCGACGCAGGCTACGCTGATGTCAGAGCGATCTCGGGAACGATCGCGAACGCCACGGTCTTCACGGCCCTAGCCAAGAGCGGGGAGGAGGCGGCGGTGATCCCTCTTCCAGGAGGAGCTCATGTAAGCCACTCGAGGTATGGGATTCTCGGGAGGCTCGGGATCAAGCCCGTTGAGATGCCGATAATTCCAGAGGAGCTGAGCGTTGACGCTGAGAAAGCGGCAAAACTGATCAGAGAGAAGTCACCGAAGATTGTAGTCCTCGGGGCAAGCGTCATAATATTCCCTCATCCGGTTGAGGAGATCTCGGAGGCGGCTGCTGAAGTCGGAGCGAAACTCATCTTCGACGCGGCTCACGTCCTGGGTCTAATAGCTGGAAAAGCTTACCCGAATCCCCTGGCCGAGGGGGCTGATGTGGTCACAACATC
>CAYXHS010000044.1:0-9218 GCA_964465105.1 uncultured Nitrososphaeria archaeon | reverse complement strand
ATAGCCATGCTTGATGCTCCCGCCCTGACCTTCTGCCTGCTCGGAGCGATCCTATACCTGAGGAGAAGGCTCATCTTATCAGGCCTAGCCTTCGGCTTAGCCATGCTGTCGAAAACCTCCGCTCCCTTAGCTTTACTAGCAATACTCCTTTACGAGTTTATGAGATCTCTTCATGAAGCTCGATCCTTTAAGGGAACCTTGAGAAGCTGGCTTAAGGTGGTTGAGAGAGTTGGATTCGTGGCCTTGCTCGTATTTGTCTTAGGTCTCGCGGTCTACGACTATGGATACAACGCTTTCTCGACGCCCTTCGAGCACATAGCCTACATCTTGACCTATCACTCTTCTCTGACGTTCTCGGAGGGCGACGTGGTCGATATGCCTCTGAGCTGGACGAACCCCATCCTCCAGTTTCCGAGAAGAAGCTACTATGTGGTAGGAGTAAGCGTGGATCACGCGAAGAGCTATCATCCGATCGCATACTATGGGATGCAGACTCCTCTCTGGTGGATGACCTGGGCGGTCTTCGGCTTCTCAGCATATTTTGCGCATGAAAAGCTGAAGGGCGAAAGCTTCCCGAAGCTTGAGATCTTCATGCTCTCCTGGTTCTTCTCAAACTACCTGATCTACTTCCCCCTAGCGTATATTCTCCACAGGTGGGTCTATCCCTTCTACTTCTACACCACGGTCCCAGTGATCGCTATAAGCTTCTCGAGCATGCTGCAGGGAGACAGGATCTCAGAGACAGTCCTATACATCATACTCGCAGCCCAGATATGCTGGTTCCTAGACTTCTTTCCAGTCAAGCCCCTGTGGTTCATCGACTTTCTTCTCTGGCTAGGCCTTCCGGCCTAGTGGGAGCTGTCGCCATCACGTATCCCAGCCAGGCGGCGATAAAGCACAGGGCTAAGACTATCACGAGTATGGGTATCTTGACGGCGAGGTCAGGGTTCAGGGGGAGAAGCCCGAAGAACCATAGGACATAGAAGGCTGCGAAGGCGATGGAGCCTATCGTGATCCCCGCTCCGACCACCTTAGTGAGCTTCACCATGCCTGCGCCTCCTTCAGAAAATCTCCTAAAATATTCAATTTTTCCGTTTTTTGGAGGATGAGAGAGGTTTTAAGCTGAGCGGTCTTAGGATGTGAGTGAGCTGCAGGAGGATATGAGCGGCGAGGAGGAGCTTTACAAGCTCAGGGGGAAGACGCTTCAAGTCTACCTATACATGCTTAGAAGGGGGAAGGCGATAGGCGTCAGGGAACTTCAGAGAGCCTTGGGGTTTTCGAGCCCCAGCGTGGCCCATCACCATCTCGAGAAGCTTAGAGAGATGAAGCTAGTCTCCAAGGATGAGTCCAATAGATACAGGGTGCTGGAGAAGGTCGATGTCGGAATTCTCAGGATGTTCGTGATTATAGGCGGCAGGCTTATCCCGAGACTCGTCTTCTACGCCGTCTTTCTAACGGCTCTTCTCACCTTCTACATAATCCAAAACCTCTCGAATATAGATCTCCACGCTATAGCCTTGGGCGGGCTCGCCGCAGCCTTCTTCTGGATCGAGACCATAAGGCTTTGGAGGCATAGAGTTTGGTAGTGTTCTAATCTATAGGTTTATGGGGGTGAGTATCCTATAAATGCCTGTGAGTAAACGGCTGAGCCTCCTGATCCTATCGGCGATAATCCTCGCCTTCATGGTAAATCTAGCCATAAGCTCCGTCGAGACGGGCATACGGCGGCTGAAGCCCCCCGAAGAGGCGGTAATCGCCGAGAGCTTGAAGGTGGCCCCGAAAACGACCGTAGCCAGCGTAACGAAGACCACGACCGCCTCGACTACGGTCACCGTAACCAAGGCCACCATCCTGATGGAAGCAGCTCAGGGGGAACTTAAGGGAGCGGAAAGAGATATAGGAAAGGCTCGAGATCAGCTTCTCTCGCTTTTGCTTAACATCAGCGCCTCCCTGGTCATAGCTGCCTCCTCATTTCTGCTTCTCAGGCGCGTTTTGGGCTGAAAGACAAGTTTAAGAAATAAATCTGAGCGCTTATAGGGAAGGTGGGAGAACCAGCTTGATTAAAGGCCCTGTTTCGGAGCTTCTGGAGAAGCTTAAGGAGCTTCTATCGGAAATAGAGATAGACGTTGGGAAGTGGTTGAGACTTGTCCGAGGGCTGGCTATTCTGATAATCGCGGTGCTCGTTCTCTCCTACACGACCGACTACGTCCTGCATGATAAGATAGAGATGAGGTTTGGACTGAGTGGTTTCGAGAACCTGGTCGCCGAGGCTCCGAGCTTCGAGTCGATAATGGCCGCGAGAGGTATTCAGGCTTTCATGGCCGCAGCCTTGATGATGATGGTTATGACCCTGATCGCCATGTTTACGGGTAGGGACTTAAACCTGGTCAAGCTTCTCACCCTCGTAGGGCACTCCTTCATAATAGTGATAATCTTCACCTCCCTTCAAGTCCCCTTCATCCTCCAAATCCCGAAGACGCCCTACATGATCGTCGATGCAAGCCTCGAGAACGTAACCTTCCAACAAGCGAGCCTCGTCGGAATATCCCCGAAGGGAGAGCTGAAGATAACATCGGATATCATTAGAGCAGCCCATGCGAGGATCTTCAGAGCATATCCTAATGCAACGATTCCGAACTGGATATTGTTAGAGAGAAGGGGGATAAACGGCACCCTCAAGAATACCTTAACCTATATGAACTTGAGTAATGTTAGATGGATCTCGGAAGGAGTCGAGATGGAATCCGAAAGCCTCGATCTCTGCGTTGGCAATTGGAGTGATGTTAAGTATGAGAGGCTTCTGAGCAGAACCCCCATCAGGCTCAGCCAGGAAATAACCTTCCACGAATACATGCTGAGCATATTCTCATTACTATCCACCGCGGGGTTGGCAGTCTTCAACACCATAGGCTTCAAGAGGCTTTATCAAGCTTCCCTAAAGCTGACCATGGTGGTTGGAGTTCTACTGCTTCTGGTGCTATTCTTCTTCGGCTCATTTTAGGCTAGAGGTCTTCCCTTCTCATCTATCTCTCCCAAGATTATCCTAGTGCTTGATATGGGCTTTCCATCCCAAGCTATTACAAGAGGGCAGACGATTATCTCCAAAGCCTTTAAGCCTCTTACTCTACGGATCTCATTTATCTCGAGACCTCTGAAGCGGGTGAAGGGGCTTGTAATGAGAGCTTCCAGCCTCGGCTCCTCAACGGCTATGCCATAGGGATCGCTCAGGGGAACAATCGAACACCTATCTATCCATCTTCTTTCGGCTAGGAGCCTCCTAAGATTTTCCACCCTATTCTCGAAAGGCGGAACCGTATACTTCTTCCTAAGAGATTTTGCGAACTCGTCCGTCGTAACCCCGATCACGACCCTCCTCCCGCACCTAAACCCTATAGATAAGAGCATTAGATGGCCGTAATGCACCCTGCTGAAGGTTCCTCCTAGGGCTACCAACTCTCTGCTGGGTTCATGAGCCTCTCTCGCCAGCTCTTCCTCAACCTCGCTCGGCGTCCTTCTGAGCATATCTAAGATCACTAAAGCCTCGGCCAGGGGGATGGACATAAGCCTTGAAAGCTCTTCAGCCTCTATCTCGGGCTTACGTGGGAGAACCTCATCTCTGACGAAGGCTAAATGGTTCTCGAAATTCGGAAGACTTTTAACGACCTCGACAAGCATACCCCATAAAGCGTTTTTCTTGTAACGCTTCTCCAGCAGCTTCAACCCCGCTCACAACCCCGGCTCAAAGAAAGGATCAGTAAACCAACTTCTTCAAGGTTATAATCTTTTTATTGTCCGTGTGGCTGACCTATCTTAGGCGGGCTGACCGAGATGGAATGGATCGAGAAAAGGGTTCGCGAGATCGAGGCGGATCTCAGGTTTTGCGAGAAGCTGCTCAGAAAGGAAGCTAGGATGGATTTAGCGAAGAGGATACTCGAGGAGCTGATGAAGCAGATTCGAGAGCTTCCAGTTGAGGAGCTTCCAGAAGCCTTGAAGGCTAAGGTCTTGGACATGGGCTTGAAGATACGGATCCTCTATCACAGGGCTAACGCGCTCTTATCCCTTCAAGAAGAGTAGCCTCACACCCTGATTATATCGTGCTTACATGCTTTCCTAAGCCTATTCATTATGGTTAATCCCAAGCCCTTCTCCTCAAAGCCCTCGCATAAAGCTAAGTCGGGAGAAACTTCATCAAGCTCCCTCAAGGTCTTGAAGAGGTTTCTCGCAACCTCATACAGGTTTTTTCTGGATCCGAGTTCAAGCACTTGGAAGCCTCTCGCGGAGTAATAGCGGCTCGTCTCCCTAGACGCCACGATCACTACCTTAAGTCCTCTACAAGAGCATTCCTCCGCGATTTCGATCAGCTTAGACGCATAGGCCGCGAGATCATCATAGGAATCCGATTCAACGAGCTTCATTGGAGTCTCTGGAGCGTAATGCCTATACTTCACGCCTGGAGAATACGCCCTTTTAGCCTCCGAGAGACCCCTCGCATAGTCAGGGACATCTATCCTGAATCCGAGAACCCGCTCGAGATCCTCGACTGGAATCGGCCCTGGCCTCAGGAGCCTCGGAGGCTTAACCGTGAGGTCTATTATTGTCGATTCTACTCCGAAGAGCGTTTCCCCGCCATCTATTATGAGATCCACCCTCCCGTAAAGATCTTGTATAGCGTGATGAGCTGTGGTCGGCGAAGGTCTTCCAGCGAGATTAGCGCTTGGGGCGGCTATCGGAACCCCGCTGAGTCTTATGAGGCTTGAAGCTATGGGGTGAGACGGCATTCGGATCGCGACCTTTGGAAGTCCAGCGGTGATCTCCTTGAGAACCTGCTCGGATCTCCAGACGACCAGCGTTACGGGCCCAGGCCAAAGCTTCTCCGCAATCTCATAAGCCTCGTCTGGAAGCTTGCTCGCAAGCATTTCGAGCTCCTCAAACCCGCGTATATGGACTATCAACGGGTTATCCATAGGCCTGTTCTTAGCCTTGAAAATCTTGATCACGGCCTCTCGGCTGTAAGCGTTCGCTCCAAGCCCGTAAACGGTCTCAGTCGGAAAGACCACGAGCCCCCCGCTCCTGATAACCTTAGCTGCCTCCTCTAACAGCCCTTCATCAGGCTTAAGCGGATCAACAGCAACAACCCTAGTCCTAAGCATTAACGATCCACAAGCTAAACCAGCAAACCAGCACATAAAACCATATCCAACGCATTCGGGCCCGCCGGGATTTGAACCCGGGACTTCCAGCTCCGGAGGCTGGCGCCCTATCCATGCTAGGCCACGGGCCCTTCGGGGATATGGTTATTGATCGGGTTTATAGGTTATCGTTTAGTTAGATAGGGTTGGCTTTTGAGGTGGTTTAGGGGCGATGATTGCTGGTTCTCCGATATCCTATGAGAGGAAGTGGGCTAGGAGGTGGATGGAGGCTAGGGTCTTCGAGGCTGATCCGAGGCCTGATGCTCCGAAGATCTTCGTCTGCGTTCCCTACTCTTATCAGAATGCTCCTCTCCACGTGGGCCATGGGTTCACCTACACTAGGGGAGATGCTTACGCTAGGTTCAAGCGGATGCAAGGCTATAACGTCTTGTTTCCATGGGCTTGGCACTGGACTGGAGAGGCTGTGGCGGGAACCTGTGAAAGGCTGAAGCGGGGAGATGAGGCGGTTAGGAGAATGCTCGTCGAGATCGATGGCGTTCCAGAGGAGGTTTTGGACAAGTTCACCGACCCCGCCTTCGTAACCAGATACTACACCGAGGAGAACCGCGAGGTCGTCAAGGCCATGGGATTCTCCGTCGACTGGAGAAGAGAGTTCTACACCACTGACCTCCACCCATATTACAGCAAGTTCATCCAATGGCAATACATCACCTTGAGGAAGCTCGGCTACGTGGCCATGGGAAAGCATCCAGTCGTCTGGTGCCCGAAGTGCGAGAGCCCGACCGGAGATCATGACAGGCTCGTTGGAGAAGGGGTTTCCCCAGAAGAATACACCCTAGTATACTTTAGAGTTGAGGAGTATGACGCTTATCTGGCGGCCGCGACCCTGAGGCCTGAAACGATCTTCGGGGTGACGAACATCTGGGTTCACCCGACGGGAGAATACGTCTTGATAGAGGCGGATGGAAAGAGGCTGATAGTTTCGAGGGAAGCCGCGGAGAAGCTCAGGCATCAGCTAAAGGTCAAGATGCTGAAGCGGATAAGCCCAGATGAGCTAATAGGGAAGTTCGCGGAAACGCCTCTCACGGGAGTCAAGACCCCGATCCTCCCAGCGGACCTCGTCGACCCAGGATTCGGATCGGGGGTCGTTTACAGCGTTCCAGCTCACGCTCCCTATGACTACGCTGGTGTAATCGCTTTGAGGAATAATGAGGAGCGGCTTGAGAGGTATGGGATAAGGGATCTCGTGAACTCGATCAAGCCCATATCGATAATAAGGGTTCCAGGCTACGGAGAGTATCCCGCGGTCGAGGAGGTTGAGAGACTCGGGATAACGTCAGATACCGATCCCAGGCTCGAGGAGGCGACGAAAACGATCTACTCGAAGGAGTTTCACAGCGGGGTTCTGAAGGATAACTGCGGAGAATATTCTGGTAAACCCGTCGCGGAGGCGAGAGACCTGGTCAAGGAGAGGCTGATAGAGCTCGGCTTGGGCGGAGTTATGTGGGAGCTTCCCGAGAAGGTGGTCTGCAGATGCGGAACCGAGACCGTGGTGAAGATAGTTGAGAACCAGTGGTTCCTAAGATACTCTGATCCAGAGTGGAAGGAGAAGGTTAGAAACCACATAGCGAAGATGAACATTTACCCCGAGGAAGCTAGGCAGTGGTTCCTAAACATCGTCGACTGGCTTAGAGACTGGGCATGCGCCAGGAAGACCGGCTTGGGAACCAAGCTTCCCTGGGATCCAGAGTGGATCGTCGAGACCCTAAGCGACTCGACGATCTATCCAGCCCTATACACGATAAGCAAGTATCTCAACCTGGGGATCGTTAAGCCCGAGCAGCTGACCATCGAGGCCCTCGACTACGTCTTCCGAGGGGTTGGATCTCCTTCGGAGGTTTCAGCCAGATCAGGCTTAGATGAGCCGATTCTAAAGCAGATGAGAGAAGAGTTCCTGTACTGGTATCCGGTGGACATGCGGATCTCGGCGAAGGAGCTCGTCCCCAATCATCTTACCTTCTACATCTTTCAGCACGTCGCGATCTTCGAGCCCAGGCACTGGCCGAGGGGGATAGGCGTAAACGGTATGGTTAAGATCGAAGGCGAGAAAATGTCGAAGAGCAAGGGAAACTTCATTCCATTGAAGAAGGCGGTGGAGCTTTACGGCGCGGATACTACGAGGGCGACCCTCTTGCTCGCCGCCGAGGACATGGATGATCCAGATTGGAGGGATAAGAATGCGAGGGAGGTCGGGAGGATGCTTGAAACGATTTTGAGGGTTTGCAGGGAGGTTGCTTCGGCTGACGTAGAGAAGTTCGGGGAGATGGATGCGTGGCTTCTCTCGGTTCTCCAGCGAAGGATAGCCAAGATAACCTCCATGATGGAGATCTTGAAGACCAGAACCGCGATCTCCGAAGCTCTCTACGAGCTCTATAACGATTGGAGATGGTATCTCAGGAGGAGCGGCGGCAAGCTCGGAAAAGCCGCGAAAACCTTTGTCGAGACTTGGATAAAGCTTCTCGCGCCCTTCATACCCTTCACCGCCGAGGAGTGTTGGAGCATTCTCGGGAAAGATGGCTTCGTGTCCACTGAGCGCTGGCCCGAACCTGACGAGAAGCTAGTCGATGAGGTTAGGGAGCTTGAGGAAGAGCTTCTCTCAAGGCTCATGGAGGATATTAGGAGCATAATCGAGGTGTATAGGAGGCAGCCTCAGCGGATAATCCTGTATGTTGCAGCATCCGAGAAAAAGGCAACGCTCGAAAAGGCTTTAGAGCTCATAAACGAGAAACCAAAGAACCCAGTAGGCGACCTGATAAGATGGCTCATCGGCCAAAAGCTCGCAGAACCAAAGAAAGCGCCCTCCCTAGCCAAGCTTATCCTCGACACGATCTCGGCATGCGCGCAGAGGTATAAGCCTGAGGTGTTAATGAAAGTCGCTGAGAGGGAGCTTGAATTCTATCAGAAGGCAAAAGAGTTCTTGGAGAAAGAGTTCAACGCGTCAGTAGAAGTTTATCGGGAAGGTGCTGAGGGGATTTATGATCCGAAGAATAAGGCTTCATCAGCGCTTCCGCTTAGACCTGGAATCTACCTAGAGTAGAGATGGACTCGGAACCCAGAATAGAGATATTAAGAGAGGCGAGAAAGGACTTAAAATTCCTCCTAAACAGGGGTTACAGGAAGCCTTCCGCCCTCAAGCTCGTCGGGGACAAGTATCAGCTAAATAAGGTTGAGAGATCGATACTTTTCCGATCGGTCTTCTCGGATCAAGAAGCAGCTCTCATAAGATCAAAGCGCATCGACGTGGAGATGCTGAGAGGTCAGGAGATATTGATCGACGGATTTAACGTCCTGAACACGGTTGAGACCATGCTCAGAGGGGAGCCTTTGATCCTCTGCGATGATGGAGTCTTAAGAGACTTCTCGGAGGTCCACTCGAAATACAGGCTCAGCGATCTAACCGAGCGGGCGCTGTCGATGGTCCTAAGCTTTCTGAAAGGGCTTGAGGTGGCTCGAGCAGAGCTTCTCTACGAGAGCCAGATAAGTAGAAGCGGAGAGATAGCGGGGCTCACGAGGCGGATGATGAAAGCTATCGGGATTGAAGGTGACGCGAGGACCCTAAGGACCGTCGATTCCGCCTTAAGCAGGTCCCAGAAGATAGTGGCGACAAGCGACTCAGCCATACTCCTCAAGTGCAAACACTTCGTCGACATACCGCAAAGCCTGGAGCTAGCCAAGACCGCCAAGATAATTAGGCTATGAGCTTCCTAGAGGCGAGAGTCTACTTTTAGCTTGTGGTTTGACTATGTAATACGCTATATGGATGGATAATCCATCCTTATATATCGCCAAGCCTCCATAGCCTAATTGACCACATGAGACACTTGACCCCTGTCTTATTGCTAATCCTGGCCCTCAGCCTCGTAACTCCATTTAGCGTTGTGTTTGCTCAACAGCAAGGCACAACCCTTGTGGACGATTTCGGGAGGGTGGTTGTGATTCCTAGTAAGCCGATGAGGATAGTCTCGACCGCGCCGAGCATAACCGAGATTCTCTTCGCCCTAGGCTTGG
>CAYXHS010000043.1:0-9710 GCA_964465105.1 uncultured Nitrososphaeria archaeon | reverse complement strand
CTTGACGATCGCCGAGTATCTCGCATTTGACCTCGAGATGCACGTCCTAGCAATCTTAACAGACATGACGGGATATTGCGAAGCCCTTCGATCGATCTCCATAGCGAGGGAGGAGGTTCCAGCTAGAAAGGGGTATCCAGGCTACATGTATAGCGACCTGGCCTCGATCTATGAGCGGGCTGGGAGGATTCGAGGGAAGAAGGGCTCGATAACCATGATGCCCATTCTCACCATGCCAGGCGGAGACATAACCCACCCCATACCAGACCTAACCGGATACATCACGGAGGGTCAGCTTATCCTAAGCCGAGAGCTTAACGCCAAGGGAATCTATCCTCCAGTGAACCCGCTTCCATCCCTCTCAAGGCTGATGAAGGACGGCATAGGCCCTGGGAGAACCAGGGAGGATCACATGGAGGTCTCGAACCAGCTTTACATGGCGTATGCTGAGGGAGTGAAAGCGAGAAGTCTGGCCAGGATCGTCGGCGAGCTGAGCCTCAGTGAGAGGGAGAGAAGATATCTCAGGTTCGCCGACGAGTTTGAGAGAAGGTTCATCAACCAGGGAGTGTATGAGAACAGGCCGATAGAGAGGACGCTCGAGATAGCTTGGGATCTATTATCCATGCTCCCCGAGGATGAGCTCATCAGGATAAGCGAGGAAAACATAAAGAGATATCATCCCAAGTATCGGTCGGCTTAGCCATGTCCCTGAGCATAAGGTACACCCGAGGATTTCTCCTAGACCTGAGGAGAAGGCTGGAGTTCATCAGAGATGCTCACGAGCTCCTCGAGATGAAGCGTGATCAGCTGATAAGAGAGCTTAAAGCGGCGATAGGCAAGCTTCGAGAAGCGAGGGAGAAGCTCGAGGAGCAGATCGAAGAGGTTTTACGCGAGTTCACCCTAATTCAAGCGGTCTATGGGTCTCAAGAAATTCAGTCTGCCTCCTGGCTCCTGGACCAGAAGCTCGAGGTAGAGATAATCCCAAAAAACGTGATGGGAGTAAATGTTCCAAAAATAAAATCCGTGAAGATCCCAGATGTCCGAGGTAAATATCCTCTTCATGTCGCCGGGGTCGCCGAGAAGGCTTCGAGCCTGATCAGAGACTTACTACATTTAGCGGAGCTTGAATCCTTCATAGAGCTCATCGCCGAAGATCTGAGGAGAACCAACGTAAGAGTGAATGCCCTTGAGAAAGTCGTGATCCCGAGCTATGAGCTCATGATAAAGAAGATAGATGAGATAATAGACCAAAATATGTTGGAGGAGTTCATGAGGGTGAAGCTCGTGAAGAGATCTCTGGCAAGAAGGAGGGGCGAAGCATGAGCTCAACCTACCTCATATGCAGGGCTCACGGCTACGAGACGAGGCTCATCTCGAGAAGCTTTATGGAGGAGCTGATAACCTCGAAAAGTCTTCAGCAGCTCGTTGAGAAGCTCGGGAAGACCGATTACAGCCCCTTCCTCAAATCTGCTAGAGATCTTCGAGAAGTCGAGCAGGGAATTGCTAACGCATTCGTCAGCAAGCTTGAGGCGCTTTTGAAAGCTGCCTCAGGAGGAGAGCTCAGATTCCTCAAAACATATCTCAGGAGATATGAGGTTCAGAACCTCACCTGGCTCATGAGGATGAAGGCTGGAAAAGCGAGCAGGAAAGAGATTGAAGAACTTTTGCTGCCGACCGAACGGCTCGGCGGTCTCGACCTAAAGTCCTTCATAGAGGCGGAATCTTTGGAAGCCTTAATCAAGCAGATCAACAGGTCTGGAGTCTATAGCATACCGAAGAAGGTTAAGGAGCATCTTCTCCTCGAAGCTGAGCTCTGGAAAAGCTACTACGAGACGGTCTTCAAGGCTGCTTCCAAGCTTCGCGTCGAGGATAGGGGAGATGTGAGAAAGCTTCTCGGCCTGGAGGTAGATCTTGTGAACCTCAAGACCTGCATGCTGTTGATCGCCAGAGGCTATGAGCCTGAGGTAGCCCAAGCTTTCCTCATAGAGAATCCCAAAGGAATTCCCTTGAGAAGGCTTCTAAGGTTTCTGAGGGTGGGCGATGTGAAGGTGTTCTTGGAGCATTTCCCAGCTTATAGGAGCTTCTTGGAGAGGGCGGCTGCTGGAGAGGAGTGGGCCATGGAGCTTGAAAGGCTCAAGGCGATGAAGAGGTTCGTGGACTTCAGGAAGATCCCCAAGTTCATAAGCTTCTTCTACGTGCTGAAGTACGTCTTAGATCTCGAGATAGAGTATAGGAACTTGAGAGCGGCAGCCGCATCAATATATCACGATCTTCCCATGGAGCTGAGAAGAAGGATGCTGATCCCAGTCTAAGGAATCTTCACAAACTTTATGAAAATCAAGGCCAAAATCACTGGAAGAATCGTTCCCAAGAATATGGCGAGGGGGATCCCTCGGTGAAGGCTCGGCTCATGAAGTATGTATGCGATCCCGATCAGCTGCAAGACTATCAAGATCGCGAGATATACGAGTAAGATCTTGAGGAACCTTACTCTAACTTCTCTTCCCGCTGCTTCCACATAATACTATCCTCAGACCCCAAGATAACGTTATTTTATGTGCGGTAGAGCTCAGGTCAGCTTATCCACATTAGGAACGCTATCAGCAAGCCGTAAATCGCGATTCCTTCAGCGAGGCCAACGAAAATTATGGCCCTACCGAGTATCTCAGGCTTTTCGGTCGCACTTGCCATAGCCGCAACCGAGACCCTCGCAACGGCGTAAGCTGCTGCCACCGCGCAGATGGTGACGCTTAAGGTCATCGCTATGAACTTAACGGATTCCACTTCAGCGAGTTCTGGGGTTAGCTTTGCTTCTTGGGCGGCTACTGGCGTTATCAAGATTAGGAGCATGAGGATCGTCAAGGCTGCTGGAATAATTTTTTCTTTCGCTCTCAATTTTGCTCAGAACAATTCTAACAGATCAGCTAATTAACTTAACTTTCACCTGATTCTCCACGGGGTATAGGGCATGCCAGATCCCTCGTAGAACTTGCTGTAAAACTCGTAGTAGAGCAGCCTGAGAGCTTGAATCACGCAGACTAGGAGCTCTATGCTGAGGGCGAATAGGTTGAGGAAGATGAGCCCCACCCCTATCCCCATAAGCAGGTTGGCATGCATCATCCGATGGACGACCATCGCTAGGGCCGCGTGAACTATCGCGAATCCTGCGATCCTAGCATATGAGAAGGTGTTTGCGAGGAAGGCTATGACCACTTCTAAAAGGTTGCCGAGGCTGAGCGATAAAGGTTCCCGCGCCAGGAAGGGTCTCAGGATCATCATCGCGAATCCCGTGATCATGAGGAAGAATGGCCAGCTAGTCAGAGTCCCTATCCCAAGTTCTGGAAACTCCAAGACTCCTGGTATTACCGTTATCCCGAGGAAGTGGAACGCAGTTAGGATGAAGCCCATGAAAGCTATTACTCCAGCGGCTCCATGATGGCTTAAGACCGCGTCGAGAAGCTTACCGCTTCTCAGCTCCCTCAGGGTGGAGAGGCTCATCGCCAAAAGTATCTGCGCCATCCCGAAGAATATCGCCACCTTGATCAGCCAGATCACCCCGCTTGGATCCTCCAGCCAGCCCGCCCTAAGCCCTGGGAAAAGAGGCTGAACCTCGGTTAGGAAGAATTCTCCGACTAGGAGGCCGAAGAATGATGCTGAGAGCCCGAGCCCGATCATCAGCCTTCCAATCTTCTTGGAGTTCATTCCGAGAAACCTTCCCTTAAACACATAGGCGAAGAAGAGCCCGAGCCCGATGATCACGATTCCTTGCCCAAAGTCTGGGAACATGACGCCGAACATTATCGTCCAAAGTATCCCTGAGATCACTGTCGGATCGATTTCCCCATATCCAGGCCAGCCGTAAAGGGCGACCAGCGGCTCGAACACCTTGAAGACTCTCGGGTTCTTGAGCAGCGTTGGAACCTTTTCATCGGGTCTAGGGTTCTCGAACCTATACGCGATGACCCCCCTAACCCCTCTCTGGATCTCATCCAGTCTCCCCATAAGCCAATCCACTCTATCGCTTGGAACCCACCCCTGAATGATCCTGAGGTCCTCGGTCCGCAAGCTTCCAATCAGAGCCTCCTCGATCCTGAGGTTGAGTTCAAGCGACCTGTAGATCGCTATAAGCTCGGGCGCCGCCCTCTTCCTAAGCCTCTCGAGCTCTTCAAGAAGCCTTTTCTCCTCGGTTTCAAGCTCTTCGAGCCTCTCAGCTATCATCTTCCAAGCCTTATGCAGATCGCTCGGCAACTCCTTAAGAAGAGGGGTCAAATCCTCGAATCCAATGCTCTGAAGCAGATCGAGCAACTTCCCAGAATAATCTTTCAGACAGGCGATTGAGATGAACGCCCTACCATCTTTCAGCATGACCACATCGAGAGCGATGGGCTTCTCCGAGACGGCTCGGCGAATATCCTCCAGCTTATCTCCTCCAACCAAGCCCATGAAGAGATCTATGTTCTCATACTCTCTGACTTCAGGAGGTTTGAGATCTACCTCGATTAGGTCCTTCAGGAAGCTCCGCAGCTTTCTTAGTTTATCGCTTTCCCGCCGAATCCGATCAAGCTTGCTCCTAATGGAGTTATATGATTCAGTGATCTCCTTGAGAAGCTTCTCAGCTTCCTCTAAGCTGATCTCCTCTCCGCCTCCATCAGCTTCCTCGATTGACAGCTCCCTACGGAGCTTAAGCACCTCGCCTCTAAGCTTATTGAGAAGGGTTAAGCTTGACCCATCGTCTCCCACGAGCCAGATCAGCTCCTCCTTCAGCCTTCCCATTTCCCTCTCAAGCTTTGCTATCTCTTCGTTAAGCTTGGAGAACTTGAGCTCTAAAAGCGAGAGCGCCTCGCCGCAGTTTCTCGGAAGATCATCAGGCAGTGAAACCTCTTGATGATATATCTCGCTGATTACCTTACGAGCTTCCTTCACCTTCTCTTTAAGACCTATGATGTGCATCAGGATCTCGTCTTCAGAGATCTTCGCATGTCTCACGACGGCGCCGAGCCTCATCAGCCTCTCAACAAGCTTTGAAAGTTCATCCTTGGGGACGATGATCAGCATGGAGAACAGCTCCTCAGTCAGCCCAAGGGTTGGTAGTTCCTCCTCTCCCAGAGACTTAACTCCAATGAGGATCTTCCTTAGGTGGCTGACTTCAGCTCTCTGAGCATGAAGCTTATTCAGCCTGTCCCTCACCTCGATATACCTTCGATAGGCGCCTCTCTCCCCCTCGAATCCAGCCTTGAAGAGGGCGTGCCAGATCTCAACGAGCTTAACGCAGGTTTCCTCAAGCTCCTTGGCCCTCTTAAGCTCTGCTTCCCGAAGTCTCTTCGCCTCCTCCTCGCTCATCCGCTTCAGATGCACTACCCCGAGCTCTCCGAGCCTTCTGACCACCTGCCTCTCATACTCCCTTATTGTTATCAGCGTCAGCTTCTTCGCTGGAATTATCAAAATTGCTCATCCAGATTGTTTATAAGGAGAATTTAAGCATGAGTCAGCTGACCCTCTCCTCTTCACAAGCAGTCTGATGGGTAAGTCCTCATCATCCTCAGGAAAGAAATCATTCATCCGAGATTAAGAGCTTTCGGGCTCAAGGGTATTCCCGCTCATCACAAATCAGAAAGGCGGCTCGCTTCATCGCCCGCCGTCGATAAAAGGTCTCATCAAAATATAGATTTTCCTCCAGCCTAAGCTTTCTCCTCTTTCTCTTCCTCGAGGATCTCGAGAATGCCCTCCCTGTCAAGCAAGATCAGCAGCTCATCGTAAATCGCGTCCACCTCCTTTATGCAGGCATCTGGAAAGTTTAGATCGATTGAGATCCTATGCTTCCAGTAATATCCGCCTCCAGGGAGGTTCAGCCTGGTGAAGATCCCTATCAGCTTTGGGGGAAGCCTGAGATTCTTAACGTTGAGAAGAAACTCGACGAAGCAGTTTCTATAAGCCTTCTCGTAAACGTCTCCATAGAAGGTGTTGAAGTAAACATAAAGAGGATGATCCTTCGCATAGGTCTCCCAGCTTGTGAACTGGGTGTAGAGAGGCTTCCACGCGCCATCCTTCAAGACCATGTCCTCAAGGCTTATGGGCCTCTTCCAGAACGTAACCATGTATCCCTTCTCTTCAAGCCCAGGGATGATATAACCTCTGAGGATGCCCTGCCTGATCAGCTCAAGCCTCTCGCGCAGCCCTAAGCTCATGCAGCCCGCTACCTGCCCTCAGATCTGATCTCCGCATGTAAAAACCAAATAAAAATATTAATCCGATGAGGAGCTAAAGGGTTTCAGCTGATCACGCTTAGGATTGCTTTTTCGAGATCCTCCTCTTTGGTCCCGCTGCCTATAAACCTATACTTCTCAACATGATCCTCGTCCAAGATCACGTAGGTTGGGGTCCCCCTGACCCCATAAGCCTGAAAAGCCTTTCCTTCCTCATCGATCACGTGAAGCCAATTCACATCCTTCTCTTGGATGAACTTGCTCACGAGCTCCACACCGCCTGAACCAGGCCACACGACCGATAAGAAGACGACCCTATCACCATACTTCTCCTCAAGATCCTTGATCACAGGTGTCATCTTAATGCAGTGGCCGCACAGCGGAGACATGAACTCTAAGAATACAGGTTTCCCCCCAAACTGAGACAACTTAATGTTTTTACCCGTGAGACCGTACCTATCGATCTCGGGAAGCTCGAAGTCTGGGGCAGTTTTCTCCGACGCCGAGTGGGTTGTCGAGCGGGAGGTGGTTGAGATCGTTGAGGTCACGGTTATAGGTGTTGTGCCCTGAGGAGGTGTCGCGGCCAGCACGTAGAAGACCGCTCCGATGAGTATGAGCAGGGCCAGGATCGGCCCGATTTTGACCCCATAATAGTATCTCTTGTGCTGAGTCTTGATATGCCTCTTTAACGCTATATCCGTTGGAAAACGCTTGCCGCAAACCCTACACTTCTTAGCCATCTCAGCCCAGGGATGGAAGATCGACCGACATTATAAGACTTATCTCACTTATCCCCGACTGGGAATCGAGTGTAGTCTCGGCTAGAGAGTCGATGACGTGAATGAGGCAATTGTTAAATAATCTATCTGAGGTCGTTTGGCGCCTTGCTGCGTTCTCTCTCGGAGAGCATGAGAAGGCTTCTTGGAGAGCATTCGAGGCTCTTCCTCCTACTCTGGATGCTGACATTTCTCTCAGTATTCTCAATATCCTTGGTGAGCCCCGTGATCCCTTACCTGGTCGACGAGTTCATGGCCGAAGAGGCGGCAGCCGTCATGATGATCGGCCTCCTGAATGCCTCGTTCAATTCGGCGAAAACCCTGACCAATGTCCCTGGGGGAATTCTCGCTGATAAGCTTGGCAGGAAGACGTTGATCGTCGCCTCGTTCCTAGTCCTGCCGTTTTCCTTCTTCCTTTACTACCTATCAAGCAACTGCTACTATCTGATAGTCGGAGAGCTGATAGGCGGGATCGCCATGGGGCTTCTGGTCCCCGCTGTGAGCGCGCTGGTAGCAGACATCATTCCTCGTGCAACACTCTCAACGGCATACGGAGTTTTTAATCTCTCATGGACTCTCAGCCAGATTCCATCTCCGATACTCGGCGGCTTCCTCTCAGACGCGGTTGACCTGAAGTTTCCCTTCCTGATAGCTTTGATATTCTCCCTGCCATGTGTCATAGCTTCTTTGAAATTGGATGGCCGTATGAAAACATCAGCCACCTCCAAAGCGTCAGAGAATCCTATGGGAGAGATAGATGCAGACTTGGGATCTTCTTATAGGAGAGTATTGGCGCTATTCTGCGGGGTCGAGGCGTTAAACGGCTTAGGGAACGGCATTCTAGTAACTCTCTTCGTGGTCTACCCGCTATACGCCTTGAAAGCATCCGTCCTCGAAATGGGCGCAGTCTTCTCGATAAGCTGGGGAATCGCAACAGCCCTTTCCCAGATCCCTGGAGGAAAGCTTGCGGACAGATTCGGCGAGAAACCTCTGATACTAGCATCCATAATAGGGTCGGCTCCCTTGCTGATCCTGCTATCCTTAACCCAGACGCTGACGCAATATCTGATTCTCCTAGGTCTAGCATGCATAATCGGAAACCTCTCGGTGCCCGCCTACTCATCCTGGCTCGCCACAAGCATTCCGCCAGCGAAAAGAGGAACCGGATTCGGAGCAACCTCAGCAGCATTCGGCTCAGGTCTAATCATAGGACCCGTAATAGGAAGCCTCCTATGGAACATCTTCCAGCCTCAGGTGATAATACCGTTCGCAATTTCTGCAATACTTTTCTTACTCGCGATCCCGCTCATAAAAGCAATAAGATGAGCAGAGCATCGATTTGCTTTTATGAAGAGAAGACTTGTAAAATTACTTTCCAGCCAAATCGTTAAGCAGCCTGTATATGCCATAGGCTATCAGCATCAGCGAAATGAAGAGAGAAGACAAATACACGGCATCGAAAACCGTATTGTAGATGAAGAGAATTCTCGCTATCTCCTGAGCGCTCAAATGCTGTTGACGTAGTATTAATGGCAGGAGGGGTAGCCGATAAACGTATGCGCCTAGAAATCCTCCAACCAGCTGGACGAGAAAGCCTATGAAAAATCCTAGGAGCGCGTAAATCAGGCCTCTGGATCTTATTCGACCCCGTCTTATAATGGACCATAAGAATACTAGCGGTATTAAGAAAGCAATAGATGCCGTTAAATGCTTTAGAAAATACGCACTTAAGCTAACAAATGACTCCTCAAACATCGCTCGAAACTCAAGCAAGCCAACCATTTAAAGCTAATAGAACACCTCTTCAAAAATCGGAGAATTAAAAAATGTCAAGCGTGAGAGGCGAATTTGAACCGAGCATCTCCGCACGAGACCGCGTTCCAGCAAATCCTCATCCCCGAGAATTGGGTTAGAGCCCCTCCGAGAATTCAGTATAAAAATTGAAATCAAGTAAGAGCAGAATTAGGGTGCCCACTTGATTTCTTCAGTAAGGAATTCCGGGGGAGACTTCATAACTGTTCGAGAAAACGTTCGCTCCGCCCCTCATGATAAGCTCGTGCCCGAATTCAGATCCAGAAAGAAGTTTTAGCGTATTCGGTAGCCGGCTTTGAGGATGTTTCTCGCCGCGATCTCGGCAGCTTTCGACATCACCTCTGTGCACCTATTCCAAGCCCCTGATTCGATGAATTCTGTGAGCTCCTTCGGGTCTCTCAGATTGTAAACTCTGCCGAAGAGCTTCTTATGAATCTCCCTGCAGATAGTCGTTCCAAACTCTTCCTCGAATTCATCGTAAATTTTCCCAGCCACCTCCATGGCCTTCAGGTAATCCTCCGATAAGTCTGTCCGCTCCAGCCTCTTGCGGCCGAAGATCATCCCGACGCACAGCAGCGCGCCCAACAGAGCTCCGCACACCTCACCTGATCTCGCAACCCCTCCGGAGAGGGGGGACGCCGCCTTAAACACCTCGATATCCGTCAGCCCAAAGCTCTCCTGAAGAGCCTTCAACGTTATCTGAGCGCAGCCATGAAACTCCTCCCCGAGAATCCCAGCCAACCTCGCAGCCCGGCTTGGCAAATCCTCCACCACTCATCCCCCACAAAACATGGAAACAACCCATAGATTTACATATCCCATGCCCTCGAAACCGATCCCGCTACTGCAGAAGAAAAGATGTGGTGTGGGGGCGCCCGGATTTGAACCGGGGGTCTCCGGGTCTCTGCTCCGACCAGCT
>CAYXHS010000042.1:0-9800 GCA_964465105.1 uncultured Nitrososphaeria archaeon | reverse complement strand
AGAGGTATCACGTAAAGCCTTTCAAGCTCTTCTTTGCTCATCTTCCCTCCGATCACCTCCCTAAGGCTTTATCCTACCTCTTCTCCAGTGCCTTCTCTTGGCGTGGAATCTGAATGCTCCCTTGGTTTTCATCATGACCCAGCTCGGCACGGGCCAAGCCTTTTTCATCTCCCTCGCGAGCTTCTTCTTCAAGACGAGCGTCCTGATCGTCATCTCTGGAGACTCCACCTAAGTTTTCTGAATTTGAGCTTGCTAATTTAAGGATTGCTTTAGCCGCTCACGTTCTCAAAGCTCGATAACACGAGTTCTCAGATTCTCCTAATTCTGATAGATCTTTTCGAGGTGAGCCTGCTCAGAATCGCCTTGAGATCATCATCGGTTATCGGCAGCCTAATCCTCCCGCTATTGGCTAGCTGGATCAGCTGCTCCTCAAGCTGGGCTACGAGCTCAGGTCTTATCAGCCTGAGGTTTGCGAGCCTCTGCCTCGCCTCCGGGGTCAGGATCGCCCTCATGGCGGCTTGCCTCTCCAGCTCCCTCCTCTTTCTCTCCTCTTCTTCGGCGAGCCTCTCCTGAAGCTCAGCAAGCTTCTTAGCCTTCAGTCTCTCCAGCTCATCCTCAGAAGACATAGGCTTCTATCCTCCACCTAGGAGAGCCGAGTAACGCAATTTATAACTTGCCCTCTCCCTTGAGCCTCGAGCAGCATAATGCCCTTTTTCTACGGCATCTAGCCTAGAGTATTTTTCCAAGGTCATTCTCCAGATAGCTTTATCTAGAGGCGTGTGAGACCCCCAGCCGTTATGAGAGGCGTTAAAAACCCTGAGAAGAGAAAGCTCTCTCGCCGAGAATTTCTAGGAGTTACGAAAAGCGCAGCGATCGGGGGAGTTGTCGCGGCTGGGATAATCGGAGCGGCTGGAGGATATCTAAGCGGATCCACCCTTGCTCCTGCTAGAACCGAGACCGTCGTGAAGCCGGAGGAGCTTAAGGTAGGCTACGTCTATGTTGGCCCTGTCGGGGATTATGGGTGGAGCTATGGCCATGATAGGGGGAGAAGGTGGGCTGACGAGCATTTCGGAACGCCCGTTGAGAGCTTTTACCGTGAGAAGGTTCCTGAGGCTGAGGTCGGGGGAGCCATAGAGACCCTCATGGAGAAGGGCGCGAAGCTCATAATCACCACGAGCTTCGGATACATGGACACGACTGCTGAATACGCTGAAAAGTATCCTGACAAATACTTCGTCCATATAAGCGGTTACAGGAGCGGAGCCGCTGGAAACGCTCCAGAGAACATGAGCGCAGCCTTCGCCGAGTTCTATCAGCTATACTACCTGAATGGGTTGGCGGCTGGAGCGGTCACCGAGACGGGTGTGGTCGGATATGTTGGAGCTTACCCGATACCTGAGGTCGTTAGGCACATAAACGCGTTCGTCTTGGGAGCGAATTACGCGTATAAGAAGAGGACTGGGAAGAACATTAAGGCTCACGTTAACTGGATATTCAGCTGGGTCGCTCCAGATAAGGCTAGGAGCGCGGCGATAGCGCTCATCGAGGAGAAGAATTGCGACGTCCTCGCGTTCACGGAGGATACCCCCTCGGTTCTCCAAGTAGCTGACGAGTATCAGAAGAAGGGGAGAAAGGTTTGGAGCTTCAGCCATTACAGCGATATGAGGGAGTATGGGCCCAAAGCTCATCTCACAGGCCAGATAGCGAACTGGGGGCCGATCTACCTAGACTTCTACAGGATGGTCGCGACCAATAGCTGGATACCCGTGGATATCTGGGCCAGGATAGGCGATTACATCCCATATAGGTGGAGAAAGAGTGTTGATGAGAGCACGGCGGGCCAGCCTGAGGGCGTAGTATACCTGGCCCCGCTGAATCCAGCGATTCCAAGTGAGTGGCAGCAGCTGATAAAGCAGAGGTATGAGGAGATGAAGGAGCTTCTCTTCGAGCCGTTCAGCGTTGAGGGTAACCTGGGAGAGCCGATAAGAGATCAGAACGGAGAGGTGAGAATCAGCGGGTCTGAGCGCGCTGACCATGACATGCTCTGGAGCATGGATTGGCTCGTCGAATACATAGAGGAGCCTTTGCCCAAGGTTTGATGAAGATTTTTTACCTCACTCTCACATTTTTTCTGTGTTCAGGATACCTGAAGGGTGCTCATGGAGTTGGAGAAGCTCGTCGAGCTTCGCGGAATAGTGAAGAAGTTTCCTGGGGTTATCGCGAACGATCACGTGGACTTCGAGCTTAGAGGCGGCGAGGTTCACGCGCTCCTAGGAGAGAACGGGGCGGGCAAGACGACTCTGATGAACATCCTATATGGCCTCTACCAGCCTGATGAGGGCGAGATATACGTTAAGGGCGAGCTAGTTAGGCTCAGGTCTCCGAGCGACGCCATAAAGCTCGGAATAGGAATGGTTCATCAGAACTTCAAGCTCGTTGAGTCCCACACGGTCTTAGAGAACGTGATCCTGGGGTTGAAGGAGCCTGGGATAAGGATAGACTTCGAGAAGCATGCGAGGAGGATCAGGCTTCTCGCGGAGAGATATGGGTGGAGGATAGATCCCGAGGTAAAGGTTTGGCAGCTTTCAGCGGGGGAGAAGCAGCAGGTAGAGCTTCTCAAGATCCTGTATAGGGGCGCGGACATACTGATACTTGATGAGCCGACATCGGTTCTGACCCCGCAGGAGACCAAGATGTTATTCGAGGCTTTGAGGAAGATGGCGGCAGAGGGGAGAGGCATAATCTTCATCACCCATAAGCTCGGCGAGGTGATGGAGGTAAGCGATCGGGTAACCGTGATGAGAAGAGGTAAGGTGGTCGTCACAAAGAAGACGAGGGAGGTCACCAAGAGCGAGCTGGCAAACTACATGATCGGGAGACCCGTGATCTTCAGCTCGGAGAAAATCAAGGCCAAGCCTGGAAAAGTCTTGATGAAGCTGATCGACCTAGAGGCGTTAAGCGATAAAGGAGCTCCCGCCCTCAACAAGGTCAACCTAGAAGTTAGAAGCGGAGAGATTCTCGGGATAGCGGGGATAAGCGGGAACGGGCAGGTGGAGCTCGCGGAGGTGATCGTCGGGCTGAGGAAGGCGCTTCGGGGAAAGGTGATCATAGACGGGCTGGATGTAACGAACAGGAGCAGCAAGGAGCTGATCGAGCTTGGGGTCGCCTACATCCCGCCTGAAAGCGTCAGGTGGGGAATCCTCCCAGAGCTCAGGATAGTCGATAACCTTTTCCTCAAAGCCTACAGGTATCCACCATACTCGAGCAACTTCATCTTGAACTGGAGAAAGATGTTCGAGAAGGCCAGGAAGCTCATCGAGGAGTTCGACGTGATCACTCCGAGCATATTCTCGAAAGCCAGATCTCTTTCAGGCGGAAACATCCAAAGGCTCATCCTAGCGAGAGAACTTTCTGGGCTCATCGGAAGGGCTCCAAAGCTCATAATCGCAGCATACCCGACAAAAGGCCTGGACATAGGTGCCACGGAATTCGTTCACAAGCTTCTCCTAAAGCATAAGAGCATGGGATCGGGAATCCTCTTCATCTCCGAGGATCTTGAGGAGCTTCTGATGCTGAGCGACAGGATAGCGGTGATGTCAGGTGGGAGGATCGTCGGCATCCTATCAAGAGAGGAGGCAACAGTCGAGAAGCTTGGCTTAATGATGTCTGAAGCCCTTCCGCAGGCTTGGTGAGCTTCGAAAATGTCCCTGAAGATCAAGACCAGGTTTGGGATCTTAAGGGTCGAGCGGAGGCTAGGCTACACGAAAGCATTCTCCGCCGCCATGTCGATTCTCTCGATAGCTCTCGCCTTCGCCGTGGTCGGGATAATACTCGTGATCATGGGCCTAGATCCGATAAGAGCCTTCAGCCTGATCTTCGGGGTCTATGTCAAGCCTGCTCTCCTCCTAGAAAGCATCAAGCAATCGATACCCATATGCTTGAGCGCCCTCGGCCTAGGGATAGCATTCAAGATGAACTTCTGGAACATAGGGGCAGAAGGGCAATTATACATGGGCATGATAGCCTCGACTGGAATAGTTCTCCTACACGAATATTATGGGTTTTTCCAAGAGTGGATGCTGCTTCCGCTCATGCTTGCATCATCGTTCATCCTCGGCGGAGCCTGGTGCCTGATCACGGGCTTCTTGAAGGCGAAGCTAAGCGTGAACGAGATACTCCCAACTCTTATGCTAAACTACGTCGCGATCCTCGTGGTCGACTTCCTAGTTCACGGACCATGGAGAGATCCTAAAGGCTACGGGTTCCCGCTCTCAATAGAGTTTCCATCCTACGCCAAGCTCACCCTGATCTACGGCAGCCCAGCATACACGGGGTTGCTTCTATCGATCGCGGCCGCCGCGGCGGTCTTCGTCCTCATGGAGTATACTAGACCTGGATTTGAGATAAAGGTGGTAGGCCAGAGCGTAAACGTGGCGAGATACGCTGGAATATCCGTCTCGGGGGTGATCATGCTGGGCTCCTTCCTCTCAGGAGGCTTGGCTGGAGTGGGTGGTCTCTCGATAGTCAGCGGGATAATAGGCAGGCTGAGGCCAGGAGCATCACCAGGCTACGGCTACACGGCGATAATAGTCGCATCCCTAGCAGGGCTGAACCCCTGGCTGATAGTCGTTACGAGCGTATTCTTCGGGGGCTTGCTCACCGCGGGCGGAGCCCTTCAGATGAACATGGGAATCCCAGGATCCGCGACCCAGATGATCGAAGCAATAATATTCCTCTTGATCTTGGTCGGCGAGTTCCTCAAGCGATATAGGGTGATCCTCGAGAGGGAGGTGGGAAGCTGATCGAATGGATTGAATCCGTGCTGAGGCTCACGATCCAGGTCGGGACGATATACCTGCTAGCATCTCTAGGAGAGATCTATGCGGAGCGGTCAGGCATACTGAACCTAGGCCTTGAGGGGATAATGATCATGGGAGCAGCACTATCCTTCATCTTCACCCTGGCTTATGGTCATCTCGCCGCGATCCTGATCTCGATCGTAGCTGGGATCCTGATGAGCTTAATCCTCGCGGTCATGTCGGTTCACATGAGGCTTAACCAGGTGGTAACGGGCTTAGCCTTAACCATGCTCGGGCTCGGGCTCAGCGGATTCATAGCATCCCCAGAGATCAGAAAAGGAATACTCCTAACCCTAAACCCCTCGCTTCCAGAGAACCTCCTCATGACCCAAGAAGCTCCAAAGCTCCCTGAAGCCCCCATACCTCTTCTCTCCGAGATCCCCATACTCGGAGGAAGCTTCTTCAACCAAAACGTCTTGGTCTACGTCTCTTATATCGCCGCCCCCCTGATGTGGTTCATCCTCTTCAAGACGAAGTTCGGGCTCAGCCTCAGATCTGTCGGAGAGAACCCAGCGGCAGCAGACGCTCTTGGAGTGAACGTATACCTAGTGAGATATCTCGCGACCATGATAAGCGGAGGATTCGCAGGTCTCGCGGGAGCGTACCTCTTCTTGGGATTCCAGCCCTTCTGGCAGGAGGGGTTGACGGCTGGAAAAGGCTTCATAGCTCTCTCGCTGGTGATTCTCTCGACTTGGAACCCGCTTAGAGCGATCCTCGGAGCATACCTCTTCGGCGGCGTCGAAACCCTCCAATACAGGCTCCAGCTCTTCGGCCTAGGAGCTCAAAGCCCATACATCCTGGCCATGCTACCCTACCTGGTCGCGATAATAACCCTGATACTAATATCATATGAGAACATCAGGAAGAGGATAGGCGTTCCAGCCTCCCTCGGAATACCCTACTCAAGGGAGGAATAAGATCATTCCGCGCCTCGGGCAGCCTCAGCCTTCAGAACGGCTTTCGCAGCTTCCTCCAGAAGCTCTCTGCCTTTCCCCGTTAGAACCCTGCCTTTCCTATCGTATTTTTGAGCAAGCCCCGCCTCCTCAAGCTGCTGCAAGATCTTCCTGACTATGGCCCCACTTCCCCTGGCGAACTTCGGAGGCCTATGACCTCTCCTGTGCTTGCCGCCATAAAGCTTCCTAAGCCTGGAAACCCCAAGCGGCCCCCTGAGGTAAAGCTTCCTCATGATCGCGGCAGCTCGAATATACCACCAATCAGGATCTTGGGGAGGTCTCTCCTTATGAACTCCAGTCTTGACGAACATCGCCCATGGAGGAGGCTCAATAACCCTATTCTCCTTGAAGTAGGTCGCAACCTTCTGAATCAGCTTCATTGGGTCAGCGAGCTGCACATTAGACACCATCCGCGACTCTAAGCCTGAAAAACCATCTTTTAGACATTCTCCCCCCTCAAAGCCATCTCAGAAACAGCTGACATATTCGGCCTCCAGCCCCTAAAATGGCTCTCCCGATAAAAGCCTCTTTGAGACAGCTCACCTACGTCCCTGCTTCCGCTTCTTCTCCCTAACCGCTGGGATCCTCTTAATGTAGCCGCAGACATTACACGTTATCACGACGTGGGTGCTTCTCCTATCTCTAACTCGAACCCTAAAAGATCCTGGAATGTAAAACGGCGTCCCACACTTCCTGCAGATCAGCCTCCTATACCGTGGGGGAAGCCTGATCCGAGCCTTCCTGCAGATCCTCAGGATGAGCTTTCCCGCCTCCATCGCGAGCTCAGGTCTCTCCCTAGCATGCCTCCTCGCGAACTCCATGAGCCTCGTAACCCTGTCCAAGGCGATGCGCTTAACCTCGCTCAACGATCCCTTCAGCAAGTCATCTCCGCGGAGGCGATCCTTAAACATAGCTCCTATCCACGTTCTCTGAGAGGCTTTGGAGAAGCTTATCTTGGTCGTGGTGGAGGCGGCTGTCGAGCTTGTTCCAGAAGAGCTTTGGGATCACCCAGCAGTTAGAGCCTATGCCGCCAGAAGGGGTAAAAGACCTAACGAGGTTCTCCTCGATAGGAGCTATCATCACGCGGCCATGAAGAAGCTTCCTCAAGCTGAGAAGCGCGGCAGACCAGACATAACGCACTTCATCCTCCTCGAGGCGTTAGGCTCCCCCCTCAACAAGCGCGGGCTGCTCGAGGTCTGGGTTCAGGCGAGAAGCGGCCATCTGATCTGGGTGAATCCCGAGACCAGGCTGCCCAGAGTATATGAGAGGTTTAAGGGAGTGGTCGAGAAGCTTTACCGAGACCCCGTCGTCGAGGCGGATGGCCGGATCCTGCTGAAGCTTGAAGAAGGCTCACTAAGAGACCTGATCGAGAAGCTTAATCCAGACTATAAAGTCCTTTTATCCGAGAAAGGGGCGCTCACGCCCTGGAGCCAGGTGGGAAGCCTGTTGCGCTCTAAGAGAAGTCCTCTGGTTATGGTTGGAGGTTTTCCTAGAGGGGATTTCGAGGAGGAGACGATCGCCCTAGCCGATGAGCTGATAAGCATCTGGCCTGAGCCCTTGGAGGCATGGATAGCGGCATCTAGAATAATCTCAATAGTGGAGCATTCTCTAGGGCTGGGCGAGAACTTTTAGCATATCTCAGATAAGCTCCCTGAAGCTCCACTCCCCTCGATTCATTATTATGTCCTCCAGTATCTTCTTGGCATATCGTCTTTCTAGGTGAAGCATCAGGGCGGCGAGATGCTTGCATAAGCTTAGCCTCATCCCGACCCTAGCCCAGTCAGCGCAATCATGAAGGATTATCCTTCTCTCCAGGTCTATGATGACCTTATAGTCCTTCACCCTCGCCGTGAGATGGGTTTCCCCAAGCTCCTCCACCTCTATGAGCTCTCCGCTGATCTTCCTCGCTCTTGCAAGCCTCCGCTCATCGGTCAAGATCTTCAACATATCCTCAACCGTGTCTGGAAGCTTAGCTGGGGGGAGAAACTCGGCTAGGGTGGGAGCCTCGGCCTTAGGCTCGCTCAAAGCCTTCTCAACCTCCTCCAAGATCCTTCGCTGGGCCGGGGTTATGATGCCGAGAATGTCTAGAACCTGGAGAGCGTTGTGAACCGCGTAGCCCTTGAAGTGGTTATTGAAGTAGCCGTAAACCTGCTTAACCTGCCTGCTGACCTCCTCAAGCCTGGGCCTCCACTCTTCAAGCTCCTCCCTCCGATAGTGATAATAGTACCAAGGCCTCTTCCCCCTGCCATGCCACCTGATATAGGCGAAGTCGCTGGTCGTAAGATAGGTCTCAGGGGGCAGAAGAGGCTCATCGACGATCGTGTAAGCCACCCCATGGCTTGAAAGAATCTGGAGTACGTCGGCCCTGAGCAGGGATGGATCTCTGAACTCGACCGCGAACCTGATATCTCTTGGAAGGATCTCCAGAAACCCTTTCAACGCATCCTTTTGCTGATACGTGTATTTCGGCGGAAGCTGGATCAAGAGGGCTGCGAGCTTGCCAGCGCGCTTAAGCGGCTCCAAGAGGTTCAGAAATCTTTCCAGATCCTTTTCGACGCCCTTGCTCAGATCGAGCTTCTTTTCATGGGTTATCATCGATGGGATCTTGGCCGAGAAGCTGAAGCCCTTGGGAGAGGACTTGGCCAGAGCCTCGATTATCTCTGGATCCGGATAGGAGTAGAAGGTTGAGTCTATCTCAACGGTCTCGAATACCCTGCAATACTTCTGGAACTTGCTCTCCCCAGGCTTGTAGAAGACTCCCTCCCAGTCCGAGTAGCTCCAGCCGCTCGTCCCAATCCTTATCTCAGCCACGTCCGCTAAGAATATGAGATCCAGCCTAATCTATCTACCCCTCACAGGCCAAGCATAAAATACCCTTGGCTCCAACCTCTAGTCGTGCCCGAGCTCGTGGTCGGATGCGGGGGCTGGCAATACTTCAGAATCCCTGGAGTCGATTCTCTCAGGATTTACTCGCGGGCCTTCAGGTTCGTTGAGGTGAACTCGACTTTTTACAACCTTCCAGAGCTAGCTCTCGTGAGATCCTGGAGGAGAAGAGTTCCAGAAGGCTTCGAGTTTTCAGTCAAGGCAAATCGGGTCATAACCCATGTCGAGAAGCTGAGCCCGACCCAAAGGACCCTAGAATACCTGGAGAGGTGCTTGGAGATATGCGGGGTCCTCAGATCCAAGATCCTCGTCCTCGAGACCCCGAGAAGCATGCCGCTTCAGCTGATCCTCGAAAACTTGGAGAAGCTTCTAAACGCAATCGATCTTGAAGGCGTGAGGATCGCTCTCGAACCCAGGTGCGGCTGGAGCTCAAATCCGGAGACACTGAAGGGCTTCAAGGATCTCGAGATAATACCTGTGGCAGATTACTCGAGGGAGGATCCACCCTACGATGACGAGGAGATAGCTTACAGCAGGCTCTTCGGGAAGGGCGAGCACAACATCTACCAGCTAACGGATGAGGACCTGAAGGAGGTCAGGAGGAGAGCGGAGAGCAGAAGGTCGAAAAAGGTTTACCTGAGCTTTCACGGGATCGCCATGTATCTCGACGCGGCGAGAATGGAGAAATTCCTCAAGACCGGAGAGCTTCCACCTGTAACCAGAAGCTATGGGATAGACTCGCTTGCAGAGGTGCTGGAGCCCGCGAAACACGAGTTCCCGATGAGCAAGCAGGAGCTAGTGAGAAGGCATGGATGGAAGCTTATAGACATAGATCCGAAGACCCGCGTCCCAGCGAGCGTCATCCTGAAACAGCTGAGAAGAAGCCACTACAAAAGCCTAGAAGAGGTCATAAGAGAACTTCGAGCAAGATTCGAGAAAACAGGACCAAAATCATAAATAACCCCCAGAAAAACTACTATCCACGAGAGCGGCCGTAGTCTAGTCTGGTAGGACACCGTAACGGCCTAAGGCCAGCCTGCCACGCTGGTGGTCCCGGGTTCAAATCCCGGCGGCCGCATCATATCTTAGGTGTATAGTTAGGTTG
>CAYXHS010000041.1:463-10391 GCA_964465105.1 uncultured Nitrososphaeria archaeon | reverse complement strand
TTTCTGGAAACTTGAAGAAGGTTTCTCCCTCTCCCGCGGGAGCTGGAGGATGATACCCCGCGATCTCTACCAGGAGGGCGATCGTCGCGTGCCTAAGCATTTCATAAAAGGCTATTGCTGAGATTCCCGCAGCTACCCCGATTATGACCGATAATGGAAGCCATTTCCTGAAGTAGTGGCGAGCAACTATGGCTCGGAACCTATCCTCAAGCTTTCCAAGATCCACCGAGAACGGCGGCATTTCCAGAAGGCAGTCTTTTCAAAATGGTATTTGGGGATTCTCATCTCGACAGCGAGCCAGCCTTCCCACATATTTTAAATTCTTGGGAATGCTCTAGACTATGGCATGCCGATATTCGTCGTGCACGAGCATCATGCGAGGCGGGCGGGACTCCACTATGATCTCAGGCTCGAGATAGATGGTGTGCTGAAGTCTTGGGCCTTCAGAAAGGAGCTCCCGACAAGCAGGGGAGTTAAGAGGCTTGGGATACCTCAGCCCGATCACGGTCTCTGGTATGCGGATTTCGAGGGAGAGATCGAGGAAGGCTATGGAGCAGGTCTCGTGAAGATCTGGGACAAGGGAGAGTTCAAGCTCTTGGAATACGAGGAAGATAAGAAGATAGTCTTCGAGGCCATGGGATCAAAGCTGAGGGGAAGATATGCTTTGATAAACATCGGGAAGGGCTGGCTCCTATTCAAAATCTCGTATTCATGAGCTTTAAGAGAAGTCTGACAAGCCAATCTCTCCGAAGCTCATCTGAGCATTAGAGACGCCTTAAGCGCATGGAAAAAGATTATAGATGTGCTGCACAAGAAATATGGGAGCGCTAGTCCTTGTCCGATCAGCTTCCAAGGGATGAGCTTAGGAAGGTTAGAGACGAGTTGCTTAAGCGGCTTACCGACATCGAGGAGAGGGTCAAGAAGCTAGAGGAAATGGTTGACCCGACGAACTTGGTTGAGATTAATTGGAGGATAGCTCGGATAGAAGCCTTCTCCCAAAGGCTTCTCACGTCCTCTAGGAACGAGCTGATCACCATACCGAGATTCGAGGAGGAGCTGAGAGAATATCTCAGCAACCTTAATGCCCTCATAGAGTTGCTGAGAAGCAGGATGAAATCGATCAACTGGAAGCTCATCGAGGAATCCACCTCCACAGTCATCCACGCGGCAAAGGAGGCTGGGCTACCCTTCAGGGCCATAGCGAATCTCATGATCGAGAAGCTTGGCGATGACGTCGTTAAGGTTGTCAGCGAGAAAGACATCGAGGAAGCCTATGGGCTGATAGACTTAAACTATTGGAGGAGGCTGCTTAGGGAGAGAAGGCTCATCTAAAAGCCTACGTAATGGATCTTCACGTGGTTCCAATACTCCTCCTCATACGGCGTTACGAACCCGCAGTGAGGACAAATGAATATCTTGGGCTTCATCCCCTCATCTTCATTAGGCTTTAAATCGCTGACCCTAATCTCATCCCTCCCAGATATGAGAATGCTCTCATAACTTATTCCAGCTTCCCTTAAAGATTCAGCTAACAATCTATGTAGGTCTCTTAGTTGAAGCTTCCCGATCGCAGAGCTATCATCCAAGATAACCTCACTCCTCTTGATCACCGTGATTATCGCTTTCGCGGCCAGCTTCTCCATCAGCCTCGCCGCCAGCTTTACCGCGTTCCTCTCCCAGTTCAGCTTTATCCTTATCAACTTTCATCCTCTTCCTCACCATCCTCCTATAATAGGTTAGTGGGTTCTTTACTCCTCCGCAGAGGGCGCCGTCTTTCACGCAGAGGCCGTTCGTCTTCATGGTGCTGCAGCTTGGGGTCATGTATTTCGTCCTGCTTCCTCTGAGCCCAGCGATGTGCTCAACCTGATACCTCGCTATCCTCTCGTTGAAGTCTGGTCTATTGGCATAGAACTTGATTATCTCCTCGGGCTCAAACCCTATGTTCGTCAGGAAGGAGGCTATCGCGAAGTTCGCGAAATGGCTTATGTTCTCTCCCGCCATAAGCTTATCCAATATGGCTCTCATGCATGGAGGCCATGTCTCGGGCCCAGACTTGACCGATTCAAGCTCAAGCTCGATAGGGGCTGGGATCTTCTTCCTGATCTCCTTTACAGCTTCTTCTATCGGTTCGGGGAGGCTGCTGATCCTTCCAGCCTTCTCAACCAGCTTGAGTATATGATCCATTATCCTATCTTTCATCAATCTTATAAGCTCATGAGAGGTTACGAGAACTCTTCCACGCCTCACTATCCTGTTCACAAGCTTCCACTCAGGCTTATTGAACGCTATCGCTCCCTTGAGATAATCTCTTAGGCCAAGTGAGTAATCGTATCCGCTTCCTCCAACGATGAGCCTTTCAACCCTGACATCCATCCCGAAGACATCTCTAGCAATCCTCAGGACGACATCATCTCTCCACTCGGGATTTTCACTCTCGAGAAGCTTGACAGCGAGAGAGGCTTCAGCTAAAGCAAATCTCCTCGCAAGCCTGCGATCTCCGATCGCCGCTATCATCGCTATCGAGAGTGGAAATGACGCAAGCTCGACGAAGTCGTCATCCGATACGTTCCAGGGGCCGACAGCATCCCCGAGCTCTATCGCGTCCAAGATCCTTCTCTTAGCCCGCTCGATCACCTTCGAGTATGCTGGGTCTGCGAGCGTCTCCAAGCTGATCCCATATCTTGCAAGATGCTCCCTCGCCTCGGGGAGGAAAGGATACTTCGCGAGCATCGAGAGCCCTCGAGCAGCCGCCATCCACCATTAACCCCTCACGGGCAGATATTAAGCTAGATCCTTTCCAAGCTTCTCTAAGATCCTTTTAAGCTCTGGATCCCTGATCTGCTTGAGGGCGGACTTATAGATCTCTATCGCGGACCTGCTTCCAGACCTGATATAATGTATTGCTTGGAGCCCCATCTCAAGCTTATCCACGTCTCTCACGAGCCTCGCAGCTGAGCTCAGCTCCTCAGCATACTCTCTCCATGCCTGAAGATACTTCGAGGCAACTTCCTCGGGAAGGGATTTGGCCAAACCCATGATAACCTCAAGCTCCTTCTCGGAAACCCTCCTAATCTCCCTCCTCTTCTGCTCAGGGGTTAGATCTCCTATCACGGCCTCCGGTAAATCATGAATGAGCGCCATCCTAGCTACCTCGGCCACGTCTAACCCTCTTAAATCCGCGAGAAGAATTGAGAGCAAAGCAACCGCATAGCTGTGAGCCGCCACGCTCTCCGGCTCTCTCACCCCATATCTCAGCCATCCAGTCCTCTTGAGGTTCTTAAGCCTGAGAATTGCCTCGTAAAACTTGGCTAAAGCCTCCTTCAAGCCCACCACACCGCCTCTAAGGCGTTTAGCGTAATATTTCTGCCTCAAGAGCTGGAAAGGCCTTATACCAAGCTACGGGGGACCAAAGCTCATCCATGAGTCCTTGTTGTAAGAAGTCGTCCAAGAAGAAGGAGGAAAAGAAGGCTCCACCCTAAACCAAATAATCTCTTTCATTGAGCCTATCTCCAACTCTACCGAGAAGTCTTTTCAGTTTCTTCTGGATTCCTGAGCTATATTGCGCCGCCTTCTTAGACCTCTGAACGATCTCTGCTGGAACCCCGAGCCTTTCGGCAGCCTCCCTCAAGATCCACTTCCTAACGATCTTACCGTTAACCTTCCTGAGCTTAAGCTCTAAACCCATCGAGCAGGCCAGCTCATAGATCGATCTCGCTAGGTAAGGAGCAACTAGCTGCGACCCAGCGAGAGCCGTTGCGAGCTCGTCTCTTTCCAAGTTTCTCAAGTGAATGTTCTCAAGATCTCTTCTCATAAGCTCCTCAGCTCTCCTCCAATTTCTCCTCAAGGCATCCTCATACTTCCAGTAGCCTCCGAAAAGCTCGTCCGCTCCCTGGCCGACGACTAGAAATCTCTCCGATCTAAGCGCCGCGAGATACATTATCGAGCCGATAGCCAAATCCATTCTCCCAGCCTCTGGAAGATGTCTCCTAAGGATTTCAGCGGCCTTTAGGATCTCCTCATCGCTAACCCTGATGAGCTTCAGCGGAAGATCGAGCAGCCTCGCAGCATCCTCCGCCCACCTATGATCCAGACAGCCCTCGACCCCGATCACGATGGCCTCCACTTTCTTCCCCAGAAGGATGCCTAAGAATGCGAGAATCGAGCTATCAAGCCCGCCCGAGAACCCGAGATGAAACCTGGCTGGAAGATATTTTCCAGCTACCTCGAGTAACGATTCTGCGAGGATTCTCGGAGGATCATTAATCTGTCTGACTTTAGGCTCATACCATCGCTCAACCTTCCTCTCCTCAGGTCTTAGAACCAGAATGGAGCCTGGAGGAAGCTGCCTCGCTTCTGGGCCTAAGGCTCCTCTCTCGAGGCACGCCGCGAAACCTTCATCCCGATACGCTAAGGGCATGTGGCCTACATGGTCTCGAAACAGGGCGATCCAATCCCTAGAAACGATCGCTCCAGAGTAGAATCCATCGATCGAAAGAAGCTTCTTCCTCAGCTCGGTTGGGCTATCCACCTCAGCAAGCGCCTTCAAGATCCTCGAGCTCTCTGATGGAAAATACGTGCAAGCGGCGAGGAAGTCATCCTCTAGAATGAACTCCCCTTCTCTCGCTATCACGCATACATAGCCTAGCTTGGTCTCCAGCTCAATCCTTCTGATAGGCTTGATGAGCCTATGTTTCTGCAGCCTCGCAAGGCTTTCAGCAATCTCTCTAGCCTTTTCTGACCTCTCAGCAAGGGCGAACGAGATCATCTGATCCTACACGCCGAGGAGCATCTCATCAGGCCCTATCCCAGCCGCGTGGAAGATCTCCTCCCGTATTCTCGAAGGCTCAACCCCCTCCTTGGCCTTAAGCTCTCTATACTTCTCATAGAACGCTGATCTAACGAGCTCGACCTGGTGGAAAAGCTCCTCCCCATTCCTATAGGTCAGCCTCTTCCTCCTGATCTTGAAACCATCTCCCAGCTTCTCCGAAACCTGATAGTGTATCGTCCCGCCGAGCTCCATGAAGGACCTAAACTTCCTTCTAGTCCTCTTCGCCTCAGCCTCGACGAGGATCGAGTAAAGCTTTCTCCCCCCAGCTTCGTCGACTAAAATGTCGATCGCGAAGCCGCATCTCCCATGCTTTAGGTAGATCGCCCGCTCATGGGGTAGGTGGCGGTGGGTGGCAAGCCCGATGACGTTGGGCTTTGAGATCAGCTCAATTATCTCCCTCGTTACCGAGAGCTGCCTGAGGCTCATATCACTCAATCTAGGGATCTCCCCCTATTTAAGCCGCATTTCTCGGAGGAAGCTATTTATCATCGAACCTAAGGCTTAGCAAGGGACAAGGGGATGGTTAAGGACTCCAGGCCGAGAGCAGGATCGCTAGCATTCCTCCCGAGAGGCAGGGCGAGCAGGCTCATTCCTAGAGTCAGGTATTGGCCACCCTATGAGGGCGACCCGAAGCCTCTTGGATTCCTAGGCTACAAGGCAGGCCACCTAACAGCCTTCTACATAGATACCACCCCCAACTCTCCAACCCAGGGCCAAGAGGTCGCAAAAGTCGCAACCCTGATAGCGGCTCCACCCATGCTGGCCGCTGGGATAGTCGCATACGCGGAGGAGAATAACACTTTGAAGGAGCTGGTAAGGGTCTGGAGCAAGAACGTTCCAGAAGATCTCATCAGGAGGAAAATATCGGCTTGGAGACCTAACGAGGATGAGGGCCTAAGGAAGCTCGAGTCCCTCAAGGATGAGATAGCTGAAGTCAGGATAATCGGAATGGCTTTTCCAAAGAACGCTGGCCTCTCGAAGAAGAAGCCGGATCTACTCGAAATAAAGATCGGAGGAGAGATCGATAAGGCGGTCGAATACGCGGTCTCGAAGCTCGGGCAGGAGATCAAGGTCAGCGAGGTCTTCAAGCCAGGAGACTTCGTTGACGTAATAGCTGTAACCAAGGGTAAGGGATTCCAGGGAGTAGTTAAGCGATGGGGGGTGAAAATCCTTCCGAGAAAGAAGAGAAAGGGCAGAAGAGTCGTCGGAGCTATCGGCGGCAGAACCCCAGGCTACGTCCCCTACACCGTCCCGAGGCCGGGGCAGCTAGGCTATCATCGGAGAACAGAGTTCAACAAGCGGATACTCCTAATCGAGGAAGATGGATCCAAGCTAACCCCGAAGGGAGGCTTCCCCCACTACGGCATAGTCAAGACCGAATGCATCCTACTTGAAGGAACAGTTCCAGGAACCCCAAAGAGGCCGATAGTCCTTCGAGCTCCAGCAAGACCTCCACCGCAGATCGAGCCCCCAGAAGTAATCTACGCGGGGTTGCTGGCCTAGATCTTTACAGCCTTGATATCTTTTCGGCTTTGATTGAGAGCCAGGTTTCTTCCACCCATTTGATCACGAGGGAAGCATGGCTTATGGCCTTTCTCGCATCCTGCTTCGTGTAAAAGTCTGCTGGAGCCCCCTCAGCCCAAGAATCAGGATAACGGGTTGGAAGATAGTATTGGTCTAAGGATTTAGCAGCTTCTAGGATCCCAGCTGGGTTAAGGTTTTCAGGCAATCTTAGAAGGAGCTTCGTCAAGCTCTGACCTCGAGTATTGAGTCCCAGGCCTCGGAGAAGTCCCTTCAAGGCGAATTCAGCGGATTGCTGAGCCTTGAAGCAAGCCCAGTTGTAGTCCCCGCTTGTAAGGTCATTTCTAGAAGATTCCAAGGTTCGGCGAGCCATGTCCATCCATCGAATATACTCATTCTCATCAAGCAAGGGTTTAAGCCGTATAGAATCTATCAAGAGGGGGATATAATGCTTTTCAACGTATCTCTCCCCTTAGGCGGGCCTAAGGTATCTCGCTTAAGCGTATTGGCGGGTTCTCAGCCTTTTAGGCTTGCTGGTCTATGTTGGTGATCAGGTGGCCGCTGGTGCCCTTAAATATAGGCTTAAAGCCCTAGAGGCTTGGGATGAGCTTACTCGTTGAGCTGCTGCTGAAGGCGGCTAAGGCTGAGGAGAGGCGAGTTCCAGTCATAGGCTTGGATGGAAAGCCTGTGGAAGAGATATCTCTCCCTAAGACTTTCCTGGCTCCCCTCAGAGAGGATTTGGTCTGGAGGGTCTTCCTCCACCTGCAAACTCACACCCTGCAGCCCAAGGGTGCATTCAAGGGCTCAGGCCACAAGTATTCGGTCGAGTCCCTCGGAGCGGGCTATGGGATGGCCAGGGTCTCTAGGATAAAGGCGCATGGAACGGGCAAAACCCTAGCAGGAGGAATGGTGAACTTCGCGGTAGGCGGAAGACCAGGCCACCCACCAGTTCCAGAGAAGAAGATCCACAAAGACGTCAACAGAAAGGAGAAGATCGTTGCCTTAGCAGCGGCAATAGCCTTCACAGCAGATAAAGAGGCTGTGAAAGCCAGAGGTCATAGGGTCCCCGAAGAGCTTGATTTGCCGATAGTCGTCGAGGATAGGCTGGAGTCGATCGCGAAGACCAGAGAGCTCAAAGAGTTCTTGGAGAAGATTGGGCTCGGGGAGGAGCTTAAGCGATGCGCTATAAAGAAGATTAGAGCTGGGAAGGGTAAGCGGAGAGGTAGAAGGTATAAGCGGAGGGTCGGCCCACTTCTGGTGATCAGCGAGGATAGGGGAATAGAGGAGGCTGCGGACAACATTCCAGGCCTCGGGGTAGTAAAGCTGAAGGATCTAAGCGTTCTTCACCTGGCTCCTGGAGCTAAGCCTGGAAGGCTGACGATCTGGACCAAGTCCGCCCTCGAGAAGCTTGATGAAAGGATTCTAGGTGGTTTGTCATGAGGGCCTCTGAGGTAATAAAGCGGATAGTGATAACCCAAGACGCGGTCTCCTTGATCGAGAAGGAGAACAAGCTGACCTTCATAGTTGACTTGAAAGCAACGAAGAAGGATGTAAAGCAGGCGATCGAGGAACTCTATGGAGTAAAGGTTGAGAAAGTCAATACAATGATAACTCCCAGAGGAGAGAAGAAGGCATACGTGAAGCTGAAGCCAGAATACAAGGCAGCCGATCTAGCGGTAGAGCTTGGAATACTGTGAGAAATCTCGAGGTAAGAATTATAGCTCCGCTCTCATAAGATCAAGGCGGATGAGGGGGAAGCTTCTCGCAGGGATCTCCATAGCGATCCTCATAGCGATCGGAGCAATAGCCATATACCTGGCATCGACCCAGAAGCCTGAAAAGATTCAGGCTCCAACCTTTCACCTCACGAGCAGCGCGTTCGAGAACGGGGAGAAGATCCCCGTGAAATACACTTGCGATGGGCTTGATCTCTCTCCGCCCCTGAAATGGGAAGGCTACCCGCCTGAAACGAAAAGCTTCGCTCTAATAGTTGAGGATCCAGATGCTCCAGGAGGAACTTTTACCCACTGGATAATCTACAACATTCCAGCGGAGGTAAACAAGCTGGAGGAGGGAATCGAGCCGATTGAGAAACTTTCCTCAGGAGCCATGCAAGGAATAAACGATTTCAGGAAAATAGGCTACGGTGGACCATGCCCTCCGCCTGGAAAGCCCCATAGATACGTCTTCAAGCTATATGCCTTGGATTCTCCGCTCGACTTGAAGCCAGCGGCATCAAAGGACGCCCTCCTAGAGGCGATGAAGGGCCACATCCTCGCAGAAGCGACCCTAATGGGAATCTACTCGAGATGAGCAAGCTTAAAGCAATTCTCCTTTCAAAACCAAGCAACGTAAGGACAATTGGGAGAAGCCTATCTCGAGATAATCTTATGGAAAACATGATTTTCTGGTCGAGCTTGCTCGGTAGAAACCCTTAATAGATTGGCTGAGCTGTGGCAGGAGTAGGCTGGAAGCTGGTGGGCGATAATGGGGAAGCGGATTAGGGCTCAGAGGCTTGGCAGAGGCTCGCCGACCTTCAGGGCATCGCTTAGACGAAAGTATGCCGTAGGCTACCCCTCCCAGATAATCTGTCAAAGCTCTCTCCTAAGAGGCAAGGTGATAGCGCTTGACCATGACTCGGGCAGAGGCGCCCCGATCGCCCTAATCGCCCTAGAGAACGGCGAAACCTTCCCAGTTGTGGCCGTGGAGGGGATGTATGTAGGCCAGCTCATCGAGATGGGGGAGCAAGCCTCCATAGGCCCTGGGAACATACTCCCCCTGAGAAGAATCCCTGAAGGAACCATAGTCTCGATGATAGAGCATAAGCCTGGAGATGGAGGGAAGCTCGTCAGAGCTCCTGGAACCTATGCGACCGTAACCTCTCAGCTCGGAGACCGGACAATAGTCTCCCTACCATCGAAAAAGGTCATAGAGCTCAGCTCGAAGTGCCTAGCCATGATAGGAGTCGTCGCGGGCGGAGGAATGAAGGACAAGCCATTCCTAAAGGCTGGCAAAAAGTATCACTGGATGGCGGCCAAGCATAGACCCTACCCGAGGGTCAGAGGCGTCGCCATGGTCGCCGCCCTTCACCCCTTCGGCGGAACCCGAAAGAAGCTCGGAAGACCTGAAACCGTTTCCAGAAACGCTCCACCTGGAAGAAAGGTCGGATACATCGCCGCGAAGAGAACGGGCAAAAAGAAGAAGTAAGCCTTTATCAGCCTCGGTCAGAAATAATAGCATGATGAACGAGGAGCCAAGCATAAAATTTAGGAGAATCGCCGAGAAGCTTACCGAGAGCCTGCTCGAAGTGTTTGGTGAAGAGCTTGTCTCGGTAACGCTATTCGGATCAGCTGCAAGAGGAGAATCGAGAGAAGATTCAGATATAGACCTTCTGATAGTAATCGAAAACCTACCGAAAGACAGATTTGAGAGATATGAGCTCTACCGTGAAGCCGAAGAGAAGTTAGGAGATGAAGCCTCCAGAATCTCACCAATATTGAAAACCCCTGAAGAAGCATCTAGAATGAGCCCTTTATATCTAGATCTGGTGGAAGACTCGATAATCCTATATGATAAGAA
>CAYXHS010000041.1:0-453 GCA_964465105.1 uncultured Nitrososphaeria archaeon | reverse complement strand
GAATCTTGGAGCAAAAAGGGTGAGGAGGGGCAAAAGCTGGTATTGGATTCTAAAACCTGATCTAAAATTCGGGGAGGTCCTAGAAATTGAATAACTTAGAAATGGCCGAACAATACATCAAACAATCAGCAGTTCGGATTAAACATGCATCAACAGCCTTACGAGATCAAGAATACCCGTATGTCATTAGGCAGTCCCAGGAAGCGGTGGAACTAGCTCTAAAAGGAGTTCTGAGGCTCATCGGAGTGGAGCCGCCGAAATGGCATGACGTGGGTCCTCTTCTAAAAGAGTTTAAGGAAAAATTTCCAAACTGGTTCGAGAAGCAAATCGACGTATTTGCAAGCATATCAAGGGAGCTCAGGAGGGAGCGGGAGCCATCTATGTATGGAGATGAGGAGACGGGAACTCCGCCATACATGCTATACTCGAGGAGGGACGCTGAACGAGCATTAG
>CAYXHS010000040.1:0-10465 GCA_964465105.1 uncultured Nitrososphaeria archaeon | reverse complement strand
GAGACGCTTTTCTCAGTGTGTACAGCAACTGGTACTAGACCCTGGATGGAAATTGTTGAGAGGATCAGGAGAGAAGCCATCAGTAAGATGATCGATCCCAAAAAGAACCTTCTATCCAAATTTTTCAGGTAAAGGTGGGGTGGCATGATATAAGCATTTTAGACGAGACCCTGACCCTAAGAAGGAAAAGAAAGAAGCTAAAAATCGCTGAAAGGATGTTAAACCGCTTCGTTTCTGCTTATCCTCTCTCGAATCGCGCAGGACATTGTTAGGAAAGATTGTGCATGGACCGGGCGGGATTTGAACCCGCGACCTCCCGCGTGCGAGGCGGGCGATCTCCCACTGATCTACCGGCCCAGCATTTCTCTCTTTTTGCGGTGAGATATTTTAGTTTTGTTTGGAAGTGGTGGTTAAGGATTAATATTTTTGGTTTCAGGTGTTCTTTTGATGATCTTCGCTGTTGGTGAGGTTTTGATAGATTTCATCGCTGTTGAGGAGGCTGATTTGAGGGATGTGAAGACGTTTGAGAAGCATCCTGGAGGCGCTCCAGCTAACATGGTCGTGGGCTTGAGAAGGCTTAACGTCCCTTCGGGGCTGATAAGCAAGGTTGGGCGAGACGATTTCGGAGAGTTTTTGGTTGGGAGGCTTAGGGAAGAGGGGGTTGACACGAGATACGTTGTTTACGATGATGAGAGGAATACTGGAGTCGTGTTCGTCCAGCTCAAGCAAGCTGAGCCGAGCTTCCTCCTCTATGATCAGGTCGCATACTTCAATCTCAGGGTAGATGAAGTAGATAAATCGTTTCTGGATGAGGCAGACCTACTCCACTTCGGAGGAGTTCTTTTGGCGAGGGAGCCCAGCAGGTCCACGAGCCTCGAGCTCGCCCGCATGGCTAGAAGCCGAAAGCTTCCAACAAGCTTCGACGTGAACATCAGGCCCAACCTCTGGAGAGGTAGATTCGATGAGCTAATAAGATGCGTGAAGGACGCGCTTGGATGCGCTGATATAGTCAAGCTTGGGAGGGGAGAGAAGAGGTTTCTCGAGGAGAATGGGGTCGACTTGGAGGACTTCGACGTAAAGCTGGTCGCGGTTACGAAGGGCAGGGAGGGAAGCGAGCTGATACACGGCGGAACTTCCGTAAGCGTTCCAGCCTATAGGGTTAAGGCAATAGATCCGACGGGGGCGGGAGACGCGTATATGGCCGCTTTACTTGCATCGCTTTACTCGATGGGTAAGCTGAGAGACCTCACGCTCGATGAGAGGGAGCTTAGGCTAGCTGGAAGGTTTGCGAATATCGTGGCCGCGCTCTCGACTACTAGGAGGGGAGCGTGGAGCGTCCCAGAAATAAGGTCTCTCACAGGGATCGATGAGGTCAAGCCTATCGTGGAGAAGCTCGCCGCTTCTCGATGATCTCATAGTCCAAGCTTTTTTCTGTAGAATTCTATCGTCTTTCTCAGCCCGTCTTCTAGGCTGACGACTGGCTTGTAGCCGAGAATCCTGCTGATCTTCTCTATCGAGGGATAGCTTCGCATGGGCTCTTTCTCAGCCTCGGTTCTGGGAGGAAGAAGCTTAAGCTCGGAGCTGGAGCCTGTGAGCTTCTTGATCAATTCCGCGAGATCCCTTATCGAGATCTCGTTGCCCGTCCCGAGGTTGAAGATCTCACCCACGGCCTCCTCCTTTCTCAAGGCCAGGTCAACAGCATGGCAGAAGTTCAGTATGTAGGTCGGGTCGGTCGTGTCTCTTCCAGCGTTGTAGAGGGTTAGAGGCTCCCCCCTCAAACATGCCTTGATGAATCTCGGGATGGCCGTGGTCTCGACATCATGTTCCCCGAAGAGCTTCCAGCTCCTGAAGATCACATATCTCAGCCCCCTCGCATCCGAGTAAGATCTCACGAGCATCTCCGACACGACCTTAGAGTAATCATATGGGGTTCGAGGGTTGAGCGGGGTCGACTCCTTTACTGGAAGCTCTGATGGGACGCCGTAAACGTTGGCGGAGGATGAGTAGATGAACCGCTCGACGTTCTTCCTGGAAGCTATCTCAAGCATGTTCAGGGTTCCCACGCTGTTGACCTTGAAGCACCTGTAAGGATCTTCGAGGCACCTTGGGACGTTCGCTATCGCCGCGAGATGTATCACGGCGTCGAATTCCAAGCTCATGAGCTTTCTCAGGCAGTCATCTAGGCTCGAGACATCCACCCGTATCTCCGCCGACTCGGCTATATCGGCTCTCAGAACCTCGTAGCCTCTTTCCTCGAGATAAGCTGAGAGGTTTCTCCCTATGAACCCCTCCGAGCCCGTGATCAGGATCTTCATCGAAGGTTGGCTCACATACCTCGTTTTGAACCTTCCGACTAGAGGAGCGGGGTAATAACCTTAATATCGCGTCCAACCCTCTTACCGCTGGTCTTCATGCCGTCGCTCTCAGAAATGCTGCGGAAAGCTTTGAGCAAGTTCAGGTCGGCGTCCACGGTGGATAGGAGGACCGTCGAGGAGCTGATAAGAGATCTTCAAAGAGCGCTTCTGATGGCGGACGTTAACGTTGAGCTTGTCAAGAAGCTGTCTGATAGGATCAGGGAGAGGGCTTTCCTGGAGAAGGCTCCTCCTGGGATCTCGAGAAGAGATCACGTGATTAAGGTGGTTTATGAGGAGCTGATAAGGCTTCTGGGGGAGAAGCCCGCTGAGGTAAAGGTCTCGAAGAAGCCCTATGTGATCATGGCGGTTGGGATCCAGGGAACTGGAAAGACCACGAGCGTGGCTAAGATCGCGAACTACATGAAGAAGCTCGGATACAAGGTCGCCGTCGTCTGCGCCGACACCTACAGACCTGGAGCGCATGAACAGCTTAAGCAGCTTCTGGATGGGAAGGACATCCCAGTATACTTCGAGGAGAAGGCGGATGCTGTGAGGATCGCGAGAAATGGGATCAAACACTTCTCATCAAATGGATTTGATATAATCTTGGTAGATACCGCTGGGAGGCATAGGAGCCAGGAGGGGCTGATGGAGGAGATGAGAAGGCTTCAGGAGGAGATTAAGCCGGATGAGGTGATGCTGATAGTTGACGCGACGATAGGGCAGATGGCTGGAGAGCATGCTAAGGCGTTTCACAAGGTCGCTCCAGTGGGATCGATAATCCTGACGAAGATGGATACCTCGGCTAGAGGTGGAGGAGCTCTCTCAGCGATAGCCGAGACCGGGGCCAAGATAAAGTTCATTGGAACTGGGGAAAAGCTTGAGGACATCGAGCTGTTCAACCCTAAGGGGTATGTGGGCAGATTGCTTGGGATGGGGGATTTAGAGGGGATTCTCGAGAGGATCAGGCTCGCCGAGCTCGAGGTGAGCGAGGAGAAGGCGAAGGAGATGCTGAGAGGAGAGTTCACCCTAGAGGAGTTCGTCAAGCAGCTTAAGGAGGTGAGGAAGATGGGGCCTCTATCAAAGCTCTTGTCAAAGCTTCCGCTTCCAGGGCTTCCAGAGCTCCCCCAAGACGCCTTGAGAGATGCCGAGGAGAAGATCGAGAGGTGGTGGGCCATAATCCAGTCGATGACCCCTGAGGAGAGAAGTGACCCGAGCATTCTCAACTCTTCTAGGATCAGGAGGATAGCGAGGGGGGCTGGAGTGATGGAGAGAGATGTTAAGGCTCTGGTCAAGCAGTATAAGCTGACGAGGAAGCTCATGAAGAGGGCGAGAAAGGCTCCTCACAGGCTTCTGGGCCTGCGGATGACCTGAGAAGGGTTAGGGTTATTAGGATACCAGTTGATTGAGGTCATGGAGTTGATCTACGAGAAGATCGGCGAAGTGCTCGATAAGGCCGCGAAGATTCTCTCAGCTCACCCTCTCTGCGACTATTGCTTAGGCAGGCAGTTCTCCACTCTAGCCTATGGAGCTGGAAACGATGAGAAGGGCAAAGCGATAAAGCTCAGCCTCGTGATGCTAAGCATCCTCCAAGGCAAAGATTCGGAGGAAGCTCGCAGCATCTTGAGAACCTTAGCCTCGACAGGTTTCAAGCCGGCGATAAAGACCCTTCAAGCTCTCGGAGAAGAAGCTCCGGAGACTCGGCCATGCTATATCTGCGGCGGAGCATTGAGCAGGGTTAGGTTCGGGGAGCTTGTTGAGAGGATCGTTGAGGAGCTTAGGGAATATGAGTTCAGGAACCTGGTCGTCGGAGCTAGGGTTCCCGCCGAGCTGAGGGAGAGGGAGGATGAGCTTAGAGCATCCTTCAAGATAGAGACCGGTGAGGACATCAAGGAGGACATCACTAGGGCGATAGGCTCCATGCTTCAGAGAAGGCTTAACGTCTCGGTTGAGTATCAGAATCCTGAGATAGTCGTCCTGGTGGATGTCTTCTCAGGAGAATACGAGATTCAGGTGAACCCGCTCTTCATCAAGGGCTATTATCGAAAGCTTAAGAAAAACATACCGCAGACCCCTTGGTATTGCAGGTATTGCTGGGGCAGGGGATGTGAGAGATGCGGCTTCACGGGAAGAGAGTATCCTGAGTCCGTCAGCGAGCTGGTCGGAGAGCCTGCCCTTAGAATCTTCGAGGCCCTGAGCTATAAGTTCCATGGAGCTGGGAGAGAGGATGTTGATGCGACGGTCATAGGGACTGGGAGGCCCTTCGTCCTCGAGCTCAAGCACCCTAGGAAGAGGTTCGTGGATCTATCGATCTTGGAGAGGGAAATCAACGAGCACGCTCAAGGAAAGGTGGAAGTCTCAGGCCTAGAGTATTCGAGCAGGAGAGAGCTAAGGATCTTGAAGAGCTTATCTCCCATCGCATCGAAGACCTACGAGGCGATAGTCGAGTTCGATGGAGACGTATCAGACGAGAAGTTAAGGGAGGTTGAAGAGAGATTTAGAGACATAGTGGTCGAGCAGAGGACTCCTAAGAGGGTTTTGAGAAGAAGGGCGGATAAGGTCAGGCAGAAGAAGCTCTACTACGTCGAAGCGGAGAAGATCGACAAGAATATCGTGAAGTTCAGAATCAAAACCCAAGGAGGACTATATGTTAAGGAGCTGATAGACGGTGATAATGGGAGGACGAAGCCGAACATAGCCGAGGTCCTCGGCAGAAGACCGCTTAAGATAGACCTATCGGTTATAGAGGTTGAAGCTCCGAGATCTGAAAAATCAGAAAAAGATGTAGAATTAGTTCTAGATCGTTACTCCGGCGAACATTTGGAGGATCACGGCCGTGATGAAGAACCCGTAGAAGATCGCTCCAACGACTAGAATGGCGTTGGCGACCTTTCCCGGCCTAAGCTCTTTCGGGAGAAGGCTGTTGCTAACTATTAGCTGGAGTATTGGGGCGAGGGTCAAGGCGAAGAGCCCTAGAACTGCTCCGGTTGCTGCGAGCTCGTATGGCTGAGCGATCTTGAAGACTATTGAGGAGACCATTATCACGACTGCGACGGCATATAGCAGGTAAACCATCAGGTAGTAGATCTTTCTCGGGTCTCCGCCAGTCCACTTTCTCACGCTCTCGCATGCAAACCAGAAGTTGTCGGTTATCGTTCTCGCCACCGAGTCCATGAGCCCCCACTGGGTATCGAAGAGAGCCCAGAAGCCTCCCAAGAGGACGAGTATCCACGCGAATCCACCTAAGACCGATGCCAGAGCCTCTGCTTGAGCCGCCGCGACCTGGAACCCCATCGGAGCTAAGCCTCTCGGCGCCAGGAGAGCATATGCCATCACGCTCATCAGGATCACCGAGAACATGGTTATCCCAGAGAAGAAGACGAAGGAGTCCAGCCTGACTATGTTGAGCCACCCCTTCCATCTTCTCAGGTTCTCCTGCTTGGAGGGGTCGAAGGGCATCTCATCGGCCCTGAGCTCAACCTTCTTCCCGCCGATCAAGCCCGAGATGTATCCGATCTTGCTGCCCATTCCCCAGCCCTTATCCCTAGCATAGCTTGAGATGAAGAGGTTGAAGCCGAATCCCGCTGGAATATATGCTATGGCGGCGGCCAGCATATACCAGTTAACCTCGTCTTGCGGCGGAAATCCGAACCTAGGCTTGAGGAAGCCCGCTAGCCCACTTAAGACCGTGACCCAAGCCGATGGGGGCGCCGCGATGATGACCCCGATGAGGACCGTCGCCAGAAGGAGGACTATGAGAGGCCAGCTGACGAGCTCAAGGGTTCTCTGAATCTTCGAGCCCACGTGAATCACCAAGAGCCCAACCGTCAAGGCAACCAGCCCCCAAGCCAAGACCAGGTAAGCGTCCTGAGGCCCTGGAAGCCTGCCGAGCTGCAGCGCAGCTATCGCCGTCGCCGAGCCTATCGCCCACCCAGGCCAGATCACAGGTATGAAAATCAGAAGAGCCCATGCCCAAGCCCAAGTCAGGGGGGTCGGCGGAAGCTTCTGATAGGCTTTATGGATCGGCTGACCGCAGTAAACCGTGTACTTCATCGACTCGACGGCGACGACCGCCTGGATTATGCAGGAAAGCAAGGCTGCCCAAAGTAGGTAGGGACCGAACTTAACAACAACCGCCGGGAAGAGAATCCACTCCCCGCTTCCAATCGCCAAAGACCCTAGGATGACCCCAGGGCCCACAGCCTTCAGATAGCTAATCAGCCCAGGCTTCGGAGGCTCAGGAAGAATCTCTGAGCTCATCCTACTTGCACCTTCGGAAAATGTGCTATGATGGCTAAATATAAGCTTTAATGAACATAAATAAGCTTTATGGATCGACCAAGTCTTCTCCTATACACAGTTTCGCTATCTATTCCTTACAGAAGAAGCCGCAGATAGCATGTGTAAGCCTCGGAGAGTCCGTTCCCATAAACCTCTCAATATTCCCACCCTCAAGATTTCTTATGACATACTTTGAAACGTCATTCTAAGCCGAGGGCTTCGGCAACCTTAACAATCTCCTGAAACGTCTTTCGGGTTAATACATCCCTAATCCCTTAAGACAAAACAACATAGCAGGATAGAGATTTAAGATCACGCACACCCTACTTACCAAGTAATATGTCGAGCAAAAAGCTTCCAAGGCGAACATGTTAGCGCCGCCCATTATCAGGTAGCTACTTAAACCTATTCCGATTCAGAGCGCAAGACGTAACCCCTTCTAAGCTTCATCAACGGGTCTCCTACCTCTCAAAATAGTAACCGCATTCACACAGCTGACAAAAATGAAGCTACAGAAATAAGAACTTCAGTCATAACGGATTAGTAAAAATGATCACTCGAAGATCTTTTAGATAACTTGCTAAGACCTTTGAGGGTAAAATTAATTAAAGGGATATAGTTCAAATTATGACGCACCGCAGGTGTCCTGATATATGACTTGGAAATGTCTTTTTGCTTTTCCAAAAGCAGGAGGAAGATGGAGTCTAGATGCTTTAACGGAGTTAGAGAGAGAATCTGTTAAAGTCTTACTGAATAAGAAAGGCAGATGGCTTACCGAAGAAGAATTGATAGAAGAGATCAAAGAAATTGACGCCGTTCTTGCTGGAAGCGAACCCTACACAAGTAAGGTAATTAATTCGGCTAAGAAGTTGAAGATCATAGCCAGAGTAGGGGTAGGATATGAAAACGTCGATCTAGAGGCAGCAACTGAAAAGGGAATTTTCGTTACCTGGACACCTATTCCCGAACTAGCGAGATCCGTGGCTGAAGAAGCTCTCGCTTTAATGATGGCAGTCCTCAGATATGTGCCACGAGCCGACCATCACGTGAGATCTGGAGGCTTTGACATCGAAGGAATCGCCGCCCACGTGAAAGAAGCATATCATTTAACGATAGGGGTCTTAGGTCTTGGCAGGATAGGAACAGAATTTGCAAAGCTTGCAAGAACGTTGTCATCTAATGTGATTTATTACGATGTAATAAGGAAGGAACAGCTTGAGAAGGAGCTTGGAATAAAATACGTCGCCTTTGAAGAACTTTTAAGAATGTCTGACGTGATTTCAATTCACGTTCCATTAACCCCAAAAACCGAGAAACTCATCGGTGAGAAAGAGATATCACTGATGAAGGAAGGGGCTGTTTTAATCAATACATCACGCGGCAAAATAGTTGATGAAAAAGCATTGTACAAGGCGTTAGTCGAAGGAAAGCTCGGAGGTGCAGGAATTAGTGTTTTTTCAAAGGAGCCGCCTGATGAGTCAGTGCCGTTTTATAAATTAGGAGATCGATTGCCTAATGTCGTCTTGTATCCGCATATTGGGGTTGGCCGGCATACGGCGCAAAGAATGCTCAAAACAGCTATTCAAGATATTCTCGCGGCTTTAAGGGGTGGAATTCCGAAGTATCTTTTGAACAAGGAAGTCCTAGAGAAACTTCGAAAATAAGCTCAAATATTTTTCTCAATACATTAAACAGCATAACCTCTCGTCATAGGTGGCTTTTAACTTGAGGAAGAGTATCTTCGTATAGAAACCTTAAGCGAAAATTGGTCAACGCATTATCTTTCGTGAAAAATTTTTATATACCTACAAAAATCAAAAGTATAACGTGAAAAAAGAATTAACAAGCGACGAATATATAATCTACTACGGTAGACGTGAACCTCCAGTCGAGATATTCAACCTTAGCGCTGGCCCTCTAAACCTGATTTTTGACCCTCAAAACGCGATGCTAAGATATATCTCCATCAATGGAAAAGAAATTTTAAGAGGCATTTATGTAGCCGTAAGAGACAAAAACTGGGGAACAGTTCTTCCTAAAATCACCGAAATGTCAATAGTAAGAGAGTCTGAAATACTGAAGGGAATAAGCGAATTTAAAGTATCATTCGCTGTTGAATGCAAGAAAGATGATGTAGACTTCTATTGGGAAGGCAGGATACTTGGGCAAAGAGATGGAAGAATAAGATATATGATGAAAGGATGTGCTCGATCCACTTTTATGACGAACAGAATAGGATTTTGCGTATTATACCCCATACATGACGTCGCTGGTAAAAAATGTATAATAGAGAAAGTTAATGGCGAAAAAGTCGATACAAATTTCCCTTACCTCATAGATCCCAATCAACCACCAGACGATTTTACCGACATAAAATCGATAACATATGAAATATCTCCGGGCTTATATTTCCAAGTAATTTTTAATGGGAACGTCTTCGAAATGGAGGATCAAAGGAATTGGACGGATGGATCATACAAAGTTTACTGTCCGCCGCTGAGATTACCATATCCGGTAGAAGTGAAAAAAGGACAAATTATCGAACAATCAATTGAACTCAGGATCAAGGACGGCACAAGTAAAGTCGGTAAGCCGCATATAGCTTACCAGAATAGAACCCACGAGTCCATAAAGATTTACATCACCGATGAAACAGTAGGTCGTCTTCCGAGAATCGGGGTATGTTTACCAAGCTATGTCACGGAATTGTCCCCCAATGAGATTAGAAAATTGAGGAAGATCGCGATAAATCATTTGAGGCTTGAATTAAATTTAAATGAGCCTGATGGACTGGAAGACAAAATTAAGACCGCAACCACTATAGCGCGTAATTTAGGAACTCCCCTTGAAGTGTGCTTAGTGTTGCCGAAAGACCTCGATTTCTCAGCTTTAAAGAACCTTTTAGATGATCTAATCGAAAAATCAAAAATCTTTGCGCTACTAATCTTCTCCGGGATACTTGGCCAATTCCCGGTCTCCGGAGAAACTATTGATAACGTAAGGAAGCATGTTTCCAGAATGGGTGATAATATATTGATCGGTACTGGCACGAATTCTGATTTCCTGTTTCTAAACCGTCATCTTAAAAATACGAATAACCTCGACATAATTTCTTATGCAATTAACCCGCAAGTTCATGCATTTGACAACCTCTCCCTTATCGAGACATTAGAAGGACAGATATGGACCGTGAAGACTGCTGCAAAAATTTCAGGTGGTTTACCTGTCGCCGTATCACCGTTAACTCTTAAGCCTAGATTTAATCCATATTCGCCATCAATAAGCGAGCAGCTTAAGAGCCGTGATCTGTCAATGATGGCAGATCCTCGGCAAATGAGTTTATTCGGAGCTGGATGGACTTTAGGCAGTCTTAAATTTTTATCAGAAAACGGAATATTTTACATAACTTGTTATGAAGCCATAGGACCTTTAGGTCTTATCGAATTCGAAGACAAAACAATATTAAAGGAGTTCCCCTCAAAGCCAGGAATGGTGTTTCCAATGTACCATTTATTCGTTGATTTAACAGAATATGGGAAGGCTTTAATAAAGTCGACAAATTCAACCGATCCTCGAAGGGCTATCGGATTAACCTTACACAAAGATGGAAAATATAGGACGCTACTAGCGAATCTCACAAATGAATATTTGCCGATAGTTCTGTCTCTCCCTAAACATCATGCTGAAATCAATATAAAGAGACTTAATGGCGCAAATGTCAAACAAGCTATGTTCGAGCCTGAAACATTTCGAGGACAATCAGATTGCTTCGTTAAGCTTAGAGGAGATAAAATTAACCTATGCTTATCACCCTATGAGATCATTAGAAT
>CAYXHS010000039.1:0-10643 GCA_964465105.1 uncultured Nitrososphaeria archaeon | reverse complement strand
GCGGAGAAGATAGCAGCAGACATGGTTAGCTGCCGCCGCCGCGAACTCCCTCATTATGTCTTGATGCTCTTGAACTTCTTCCTCTGCCTCAACCTCTCTTATTCTTCTCTGGCCTTCAGCGGCTTGGAGATCCTTTAACCTCCTCTGAAGAATGTCTTCTGGCCTGAACTCGAGAACCACTATTGCGTCAGGGTTCAGGGTTTCCACGACCTTCGAAGGCATCCCAGGATAATATCCATAGGGAGTTTTTATCGCCGCATGAGTGTCTATTATCAGATCTCCTTCAAGCTTCGCGATCTCCTTAGCAGCCCTCTCTTGCAGGCTCTTGTAATCGGTCGGCTTGATCTTCTTCCTCATCTCATCTCTATCAGAGATTCCTAGGCTCTTCTTCGCCTCCTCGAACATATAATCTCCGAAATTCACAACCTTTAAGCCTGGAACCTTTTCAAGAAGTTTCTTCAGGATCGTGGATTTGCCTGCGCCTGGAACCGCTACTAGCACCACTCTGACCATGGTGATCGACTGTGAGATCTAAGAGATAAAGATTGATGTGCTAATAGAGCTGCATCTGCCTCTCGATCTTTTGCTTCGCCGCCTGATACTCCTCGTCGGTAAGCTCTCCGATCTTATACCTGAGCTCGAGCTTATCCAGCTCCTTCTTCAGCTTCTTGTGAAGCTCCAGCAGATCCTTCGTCGCTTCCAGCGTTTCATCGATATCGTTAACGATCATCTCCTTATCTTCCTCGCTAAGACCTAGGGAGACGCCTTTCTCTCTTATCTGATCTCTTAGGCTTCTGAGCTTCTCCTCATAGCTCGGGATGTCCGCGAGCTTAACGTTGAAGATATTGTGAAGCATGTTTAGCTTTGGCTTGATCATGGAGAGCTCTCTATCTATCGAGAGCTTATCGGTGATGTATTGCCTATCGGATATCTCTCCGACCTCATGCCTGACCTTAAGTTGCTCAAGCTTCGTGGTCAGCTCATTCAACCTTTGCTGAAGCGAGTTTATTATCTCCATGCGCTTAGAGTTTATCGACTGGATCTTAGCCCGATACTCCTTATACACGTCCAAGAATATGTCTGGAGAAGCCTCTCCGTTAAGAAAAACCTCGATGAGCTTATGCCGCCAGTTCAAGTAGTTTGAAAGCTGCTCTACGATCTTCCGCTCTTCCGAGATTTCATGAGGACGCTTCTCAAGCTCTTCTTGTATTTCCCTTTCAGCCTCCATCTGAGCCTCCCTTTCCATGGGCTCCTCACCAGATCCATCGGAGTTTAAGGGCTTGCCGCAGAACTTGCAGAATTGAGCCTTATATGTCTCATGACCGCAATGAGGGCAGATTACCTTTTCTCTCCACATTTTCGATTCAAGAATTACCACCTGCTTCCAGATAATAAGATTTTTCTTTCAGCTGCCTCGTGGAAGCTTATGGGAAATAGTTGCAGAAGCTCAACGTATTACCTCATGCGTCGGATCCCGATCCCTTCAATAAACTATTAAATACATCAGCGTAAGAGATCCTCATGTCGAGAGGTTGAGGGTAAATTGAGCAGCAGGGAGCTTTCCCTAGCACCTATTCACAGGCTCATCAAGAAGGCGGGAGCAGCGAGAGCGAGCGAGGATGCCGCGGAAGAGCTTAGGAGGATTCTTGAGGAGATAGGGATAGCGATCGCGAAGGAGGCCTTGAGCTTAGCGCAGTATGCTGGTAGGAGAACCGTTAGGAGAGAAGATATCGAGAGAGCTGCGCGAACGCTTCTCCGAGGATACTACTCGACCCAGTGACCTGAATCAAGGACCTGGGCTGGGAAGAGATCCTAGGACAAGAAATGATTAGTGATCGCGATATGAGCCTCAAAGAGCAGACGATCTGATCGGCGTAAGGTAAATTATGCTGAGCTTAGACCATTCGTCAGAACGGGCTTCACGCCCAGTACTTTCGTAAGCTCTGATGAGTCTTTAAGGAGATGCTGCTGATTGATGCGGCTTATAAGGTTAAGCTGATAATCCTTATATTTAGCTCGGGTAACCCAACATCTCGGAACAGGTTTTCTTGTGTTTAAGGGAGGTGTGAAAGATGGCTAGAGCTGTAGGTGCTGGTCAACCCGTTCTGATCCTGAAGGAAGGGACTAGTAGGAGTAGGGGGAGAGCTGCGCAGCGGAATAACATTGCCGCGGCTAAGATAATCGCTGAGATGGTTAGAAGCACCCTCGGGCCGAGGGGCATGGACAAGATCCTAGTCGATAGCATAGGAGACGTCATAGTGACCAATGACGGCGCCACAATCCTAGACAAGATGGACGTCGAGCATCCGGCGGCGAAGATGTTGATAGAAGTTGCCAAGGCTCAGGACAACAGCGTAGGAGATGGAACTACCAGCGCCGTCGTCCTCACCGGAGAACTTCTGAAAAGGGCAGAAGAGCTCATCGAGCAGAAGATACATCCGAGTACAATTATAACTGGTTATAGGAGAGCACTTGACGTCGCCCTTCAGAAGCTTAACGAGATAGCCTCTCCGATCAAGCTTGAGGATAAAAAGACGTTGGAGAAAATAATCAAGACCGCTCTTGGGAGCAAGAGCCTCGGCTTCGCCACTGATCATATAGCGGATCTAGCCATAAACGCCGTCCTCAAGATAGTCGAGGAAAGGGATGGAAAACTCTACGCCGACAAGGACAATATCCAGATAATCAAGAAGATGGGTAAGAGCCTTCTGGAGAGCGAGCTGGTCAACGGAGTCATAATCGACAAGGAGGTAGTTCATCCAGCTATGCCGAAACGCGTCGTGAACGCCAAGATAGCTCTCATAAACGCTCCATTCGAGATAGAGAAGACAGAGTTCAGCGCCGAGATAAGGATCCGCGACCCAGCGATGATGAAGCAGTTCTTAGACGAGGAGACGAGGATCCTAAAGGAGATGGTCGATAAGGTCGTTCAAGTGGGAGCTAACGTGGTCTTCTGCCAGAAGGGAATAGATGACATCGCGCAGTTCTTCCTAGCTAAGGCTGGGATACTCGCCGTGAGAAGGGTGAAGTCATCGGACATGGAGAAGCTCGCAAAGGCCACGGGAGCTAGGATCGTGACGAACTTCGATGACCTAACCGAGAAGGATCTGGGAAGCGCTGGCATGGTCGAGGAGCGCAAGATAGGAGAAGATAAGATGGTGTTCGTCCAAGATTGCAAGAACCCGAAGGCGGTGTCGATCTTGATCAGGGCTGGGCTTGAGAGGCAGCTAGATGAGGCCGAGAGAGCTCTGAACGACGCGATAATGAACATGATCTCCCTGATCAGAGACCTAAAGTATGTGCCTGGCGGAGGAGCATCGGAGATGGCGATGGCGTCTGCGATAAAGCGGGAGGCTCCGAAGTATCCTGGCAGGGAGCAATTGGCGATGCTTGCTTTCGCCGAGGCGCTGGAGATGATCCCGAGGACTCTAGCGGAGAACTCTGGGCTTGAACCCGTTGAGATCTTAACCGATCTTCGGGCAAGGCATGAGAAGGCTCAGCATAGCTATGGTGTCGAGGTCTTCTCAGGAAAGGTTCAAGACATGTTCAGGGCAGGGGTGATCGAGCCGATAAGGGTCAAGGAGCAGGTTCTGAAAAGCGCCTTCGAGGCTTCAGCGATGATCCTAAGGATCGATGAGGTGATCGCAGCGTCTAGAAGAAAGGAGGAGAAGACTTCATCGAGGTCTGAGAGCGGCTCAGAATTCGAGTAAGCTCTACACTTTTTCCAGACTACTTTTCTTTTTCGCCCTATTTTCTGGATCTTTGAGACTAGGATAAGACTTGAATATGAGGAGACTTAGATCTAGAGCTTGGAATGCCATTCCCTGTAAGCGATAAGCTTAGAAGAGCGTTTCACAAGCTTGGCCTCACCGATTATGAGATGCGCTCATACCTCGCCCTCCTAGAGCGTGGGGAAATGACCGCAAACCAGATAAGCGAGATCGCCGACGTTCCATATTCCAAGATCTACGAGGTTCTAGAAAGCTTGGAGAAGAAGGGGTGGATCGGAAGCGAAGGAGGGAGGCCAGCGAGGTTTTACCCCAGAAGCCTGTCGACAGCGCTGGAAATTAATCGCATGAGAATCGAGAAGGATCTTAAGAGAATCGAGAGGACCCTTTCCATGGAGCTTTTGCCGCTGCATAAGGGGGCTGGCTCTCGGGAGAAGCATGATATATGGATCCTTAGGGGGGAGCTGAACATCTTATCGAAGCTTAAGTCCCTGCTCTCTAATTGTGATATGGAGCTTCAGGTCGCTTCACCCTGGATGAACAGGGAACTCGCAGCGATCCTACTTCCAACCTTGACTATGCTGAAATCCAAGAATGGGAGAGCCCAGATAATGCTTTCAAGCAGCTGTAATAGGGGGTTGGCGAAGAAGCTTAGCGAATACGCTGAGGTCAGGATTAGGGATCAGCTTTTCGGAGGAGGGATAATCGCCGACTCAAGCGAGACGATAATAATTCTAGGAGAGGAAAGAAAGCGTCCAAACCTGGCGATCTGGTCCGACCACATGGGGTTAGCGAGGATAGCGAAGATCTATTTTGAGCATCTTTGGAAAGACTCCGAACCTCTTAAATGATAGAGTCATCAGGGTGTATGCGAAGATCGTGAAATGGGCTACGGCATGCATCGAGCCGTGAGGAGGGGGAGGAGGCCAGCGAGCCTAATACTGATGTTCATAGTCTTTCTCATAATCGCGTTCATCGTGATCTCTCAAACAATTCAGCTAACCCTGAACTTCTGGGAGTTCGGGGACCTCTTCATAAGGCCGTTCTACTACTCGCTGATCGGCGGCCTCATCTTATCGATAATAGCGTTCTTCCGAGTGGACTTCATCAATAGGAGGTCTTTGACTTTCTGGCTTCTCAGCTTGCTTCTGAAGTTTTATCGTAGAGCAGGCTACATAGAGGTTTCCGACATAGATTTCTCAGCCTACAAGCTTGGGACCAGGAGATTCCTGGCATGGCAGATAACGAAGGTCATAGGCGGAGCGCTAATCTTCGCGAACAGCCTTTTTGGGATAGCTTTGACGGCGGCCCTCGCTGGAGCCGATCTAGGAGCTCAGAATATCCCTAAGCTTTTCGTGCTTCCATTCATCCCGATCTCAGCGGCTGACGTTTCTCCAGCTCTCAAGGTAATCTCAGCGTCTCCAGCCTTGATAGCCATTCTCCCCCCGATCCTATCGGCTCTCGGAATAAGGTTGGCGATCCTAGTCGGACTGACCATGATAGTTAAGGCCGCCTCATCCTCCCTCGTCGAATACGTCAGGACTGGCATGTTTAGGATACCCTTCGAGACTATAGACGCCTTGATAGCCCTCGCATCCGCCTGGATAGGATTCACCCTGTTCTTCCCAAGCTACATAGACTACAACACGAAGGTCTACATCCTCGGAGCGTTCGCGATAGCCGCGCTCTTTCTCCTCTTCACATACCTTGATAAGAGGAAGCCTGGATTCATCTATGCCTTCAAGATAAAGTTCGGCACGATAGTCATGATACTTCTCCTCGTGGCGACGGTGGCAACGATCCAGAACAGCGTGGCGGATGCTAGGAAGGTTGAGTGGCTTGGCCCATACGTGAAGCAGGAGATCGAGGTGAACAGGTATCTGGCCGACATCTCGGACATAATCGTAAGACCATACAACTTCACGGAAAACCTGAGCCAGAGCCAGGTGGATTTCTCAGAGGTGGAGGAAGAGCTGTCGGTGGTTAGGCTCTGGGATTGGGCCGCCGCCTTCACGAAGCTTAAGCCCGAGATAGGGCTGATACCATACGTTGACTTCGAGGACTCGGATATAATCAGATTCAAGAACAGGATTTACTGGAGCGCTTCCATGAAGCCCATTCTACCCAGGGGTGTGGAGCTTGAGAACGTCTGGTATAACGAGCACCTGGTATACACGCATGTCCCGAACGGCTTCCTCCTCCTAGACGCGAACAACGGGACGATAGTAGATCCATCGACCTTCTTCAAGCAGAGAAGAATATACTATGGGGAGGGAGGCCTCCTTGAGGCGACCTGGGCCGCCGTAGTCCTCGGGAAGGAGAAGAGCGACGAGATAACTGGAACCAGATATAATGGAAGAGGGGGGATCGTGGTTGGGCCGCCGATAACCTGGCTCTACGACGTAACCTTTCTCCTCTCCTATCCAGATAAGCAGGTTAAGCTGATCAGATATCGAGATGTTTATGACAGGCTTGAGCTCCTCCTGCCATACTTCACATATAGATGGGGCGGCGAATACGTGGACATGTTCCCAGTAACCGACGGGGAGAACACCTATTGGCTTATGCCGCTGATAGTTAGGCTTCCAGCCGAGGATGTTCCCTGGAGCAAGGGGAACGATTACGTGAGGTTCATAGGCTACGCGCTGATCGACATCTACAACGGGGACCTGAAGCTGATAATCGTTGAAGACGATTTCGTCAGCGAGCTGATAAGGCGAGCATATAAGGACATACTGATAGAGGAGTTTCCGAGCTGGCTGAGGAATCAGAGCAGGTTCCCAGCGGAAGTCTTCGAGTATCAGGTTGAGATGTTCAACTATTATCACCTAGATGATCCAGCGACCTTCATTCAGGCCAGGGAGTTCTATGAGATACCTGAAGGGCTCACGACATACTTCCTAATAGCAAAGTATCCTGGACTCGAGAAGCCCGAGTTCCTCGGCATACTCTCGCTTCAGCTCCAAGGCTCCATGGGCAGAAACCTGGCGGGCTTCATGGTAGTCAGGAACGATTATCCGCATCTGGGAGAGAAGATATTCTACAGGGTTCCAATACGCTCTGAGATAAAGCTTCTAGGACCATCCGCCGCGAGAGAGGCTTTAGAGAGGCACGCGGAATTCAGGAAGCTGAGAACGCTTCTAGAGAACCCCAGGATCGGGGACATCCTCCTCTATTACATCGGCGGCCACCTAGTCTACGTAATCCCAGTCTATACTTCTCCGGCGGGAGGAGTGGTAGCTCAGCTTGGAACCATCGCGACCGTTGGAGCGGAGTTCACTGGAAGATACTACATCGGGTTGGGAAAGAGCCTGAAAGAGTCTTATGAAGCGTTCTTGAGAGAGCTTGAGGAGGTGCCTCCGCCTCAGGAGCTCGATGTCTATAACTTGACAGTCGCCGCGCTTAGGGAGATGGGGGTGAGGATAGCTTATCCCGAGAAGATAAGTCCGCATCTAATCTTTAAGGAGGGAGAATTCCAGGCGGGGTCAAAGGAGGATCTTAAAGCGTTCGTTAGAGACTTCGTGGAGAGATGGGTTCTCGGGAAGGGAGTTGATAGGGTCTTGATCTGGATGGAGGATGATGTGATGAACGTCGGATCGATCTTCTCGGAGAATGGGGTCGTCGAGCTCCACTATATCTCGATTTATAGGAGCTAAGCTTAAAGCCTAAGCATATCCTAGCGTAGATGGGAGCTTGACCCTAAGGCAGAGCAGATCGAGCATAGCTCTTGGAGTAATCTTCCTGATGATCGGGCTTCTCGCCCTAGCCATACTGCTAAGGCTTCAGAGAGGGCTCCTAGGCCTGATCCTGACAGGAATCCTGATAATCCTAGGAATTTACTGGTTTAAGGAGATAAAGAAGGTCTTCGAGGGCGCGAAAGCTCCCAAGGAATACCCCCTCGAAGTCTCCGAATACGATGACGTGATAAGCCTGACCGCTCAGGTTCCAGGACCTGAAAGCGAGGTTTCCTTCGAGATACTCGGGAACAAGATCCTGCTGAGAGGCGGCATGGGCTTCAGAAGGGCGGTCAAGCTTCCCTACAAGGTTAAGGTCTTGAGCAGCTCCTATATCAACGGCATACTTCACCTGAGGCTCATAAAAGCAGACCTAATCGAAGAGAAGAAAAGAGGAAATTATTGATCAGCTTCTAGAGCGCTCGCTATGAGAAGCGGGACGATGATCGTGGCATCGCCGTAAACCGTGACCTTCATGGCATCTGGCTTAACCTTCATCCAAGAAACCGCTTCAGCGACCCGAGCTCCGCTAAGGCTTCCATCATACTCGCAAGCCGTGGTCACATAGATGGCGTAGTCTAACCCATCCTTGAACTGGTTCCACCATAAGGTATGATGTTTGGATATTCCGCCCCCGATCATGAGCGCTCCAGTCCTCTTAGCTCGGAAAACTATCTCCGCGAGCTTCTCCGCATCCCTAAACAGGTTAAGCTTGAAGTCTCTATGCTTCTGCTGGAAGAGCCAGAGCTGGGTTCCAACAGCACCATCCATGATCCCTGGGATGAACACCTTGATCCCGCGTGTGGAAGCCCAGCGGAATACGCTGTTCTCGTCTTGAAGCCTTCTGCCTATCAGGTCTGCGACCTCATAGCTTCCAAGCTCTCTGACGCCCTCACCATAAGCTTCTTCCAAGAGATCCTGCATGAATCGCTCTATGGTAGGCCCATAGGATTCTAACGGCACCAGAACGCTTCCAAGCCTATGAAATCCCTCCTCCTTCAGCTTCACGTCATCCATCCAGAAGTCACCGTTATAGTAATTGGACAGGGCTCTAGCTATGTCATGGTCTAGGGATCCGCAGGTCGTGACTATCACGTCGAAGAGGCCGCGCTTTACAGCCTCGGCGAGAACGCCTCTGAGCCCAGTGGCTATTGGAGCCGCCACGAAGGATAGAAACCTGACGCATTCCCTGTCTTTCAGCATGGTCTTTAGGATCCTGGTGGCTGCTCCGAGATATTTTGCGGCGAAGCCTCCAGAGCCTTCAAGCTGGTCTAGGAGATCTGAGATCTTCATTCCTGGCCAGAGCTTGATGTCTTTAACGGGCTTCATCAAGGCTTTTCGATGCTCCTCGTATTTATCAGCTAACCTTCTTCAAGGATCTAAGCCTGCTCACTATATCTGAGATGCTCTCGAGCCTGCATAGGACGAAGCATAGGTTCTCGTGCTCAGCGAGCTCTATGGCGAACTCGTCAACCTGCCTCCTGCTCTTAGGACCATGTATCACGATCATCCGAGGCTTCACGGGATAAAGCTTAGCGGCTACGATCGGGGATCTACCCCTGGAGACCTTCGTAAAGATCACGGCTCTCATCGGGTTTCTTCCAAAGAGGTGCAAGAAGTCGTACAGGTCCAGAGACTTGATCGCCTTAAGGCTGTCTATCACCGTGTAACCGTATACTTGAGAGCTTAGCAGGCTTTCTCCGGCCAAGACCTCTCCCTCGAGCGCTGAGACGACCTCTCCTATGGTTTTAGGAGCCTCGAACTCGTCTAAGTCGATCACCGCCGAGCTGAGATTCCTATAGAACACGGCATACTTCTTTATGTGGGAGCTGCCCTTAAGCTCGTCAGCCTTAATCAGCGCTTGGACAAACTTCCTTATGAAATTCGTCCCAGGAGAGCGCCTTCTATCGTTTTCATAGTCGCTGAGAACCGATGGGGATACCCTCATGAGCCTAGCGACCTCAGCTTGAGTAAGCTCGAAAAGCGTTCTCCACTTCCTCATGGCCTTCCCAGGGCTCTGAGCTAGGATTATCTCCCCCGCGATCCTGCTCATAAGCTCCTCCTTCGCCTCTTCGCCCATGAGCTATCCTAAACCTAGAGTGAGCCTCACGCTTTTTGAGTGTTTCTGAAGGATAAATGGGCCACGCTCTCAGCGGAGAAGCTTATATTAGGTGGCTGAAAACTTTTCATGAGAGCCGATGGCTGCCGACAGGATGTGGGTCAAGGTTCATCATTCAAAGACCGGCGAGGTGGTCGTGGCTATCTGCGATGAGAATCTGCTGGGAAGGAAGATTGAGGTGAATGATGATTTCTCGGTTGAGGTGAGCGAATCCTTCTACGGAGGCGCTCTCGTTACCAGGGACGAGCTTGACAGGTATATTGCTCAGGCGAAGATCTTGAACCTGCTCGGCGAGTCGACGATAGCGTATATGATGGAGAAGGGGCTCGTATCGGAGAAAGCTGTGATAAAGGTTGGAAGGATCCCGCACGTCCAGGTATACCTTTAGCTTCCTTTGATGCTGGAAGACCGCCTATACTCCCAGGGCCCTCGATATGGTCATGAGCTCAGGCCCCGTGGTCATGGATCCTATTATCGCTCCCTTGCTGTTCGCTATTATTCCGCTTCTCACGAATCTCACGCCGTTGTTCACGGTTCCTGGGATTATCTCAACCTTGAATATCTCGGAGAGCTTCTTCTCCTCCTCCTCGGTTACCTCGGCGAAGACTATTCCGCCCATGTTGGTTACGACCGCCAGGGAGCCCACATAGCTTCTCTCAGCGATCTTTCCAGTTACGACCTCCACCCCAAGCGTGTCCTGAATCTTCTTTATCACCTTCCTTGGAAGGATTTCACTTGCTAAAGCTGCTTCATCGTTCGCTAGAACGAGGTTTCCTATCGCCGTATACTTCCCCTCGATCACGTCGACGTTGAGATCTCCAGCCTTCCTCTTGATCGCCTTAAGCTCCTCGTCTAAGACCATGTTCGAGAGGAGGATTCCATTGCTGTTTCCGACGGCCATGGGGGAGAGGAGGATCGAGCCCGCGAGGGTCGTCGAGATGACTGTTACCCCGAGAACATCTCTTATCAGCCTCTTCTGCCTGGGCTTAAGCTGAGGAGGAACCAAGCACAGGCTCTCGGTTGGAACAGCGAACAATCCCACCTCCGCGGTCCCAAAGAAGG
>CAYXHS010000038.1:0-10650 GCA_964465105.1 uncultured Nitrososphaeria archaeon | reverse complement strand
CCCTTGCTCATGTCTATGACTATTATTCCCTTGTCCTTAGCCTCCGTGAGGATCCTCCAAGGTTCTATCGTTCCCAGAAATCTCTCAACCTCTTCCTCGGTTATCAGCTCGAAGGCAGAGTCAAGCCTATCAATCCAGAGCATTCCCGTCTCCTTCTTAACCCTCGCAGCGTTCTGCTGAAGAATGAGCTTCGCCTGCTCGTAGATCTTCTCCCTAGCCTCCTCAGGAGGCTTCCCCCTCCACTCAACCGTCCTGAGAGCCCGCTCAACCGCCATCGAGACGGGATTCTCCTCCCTCTCCAGATATCCGAAGTTTTTCGTGAGTTGGCTGAAGTATCTCAGAACCGTTGAGTCGTCCACCCTGATCTCGTCTAGGGGGATCGTGTGCTTGAAGTATGGCGCGTAATCGCTTCCCTTCCAATCCATGACTATGATGCTGTAGCCGGCCTTCCTGAGAAGCGGGATCACCTCGTATCTCGCGAGATAGCTTTTCCCAGATCCGGTTACCCCGAATATCCCGATATGGTAGTTGATGTATTGCTTTAGGACTGGGACCTTCCATCTTGGCTCAGCCCAGTAATGTCCTATGGTTAGGTCTGAATCGCAGAGATATCTCATGGGGTCGTCTCCGCTTCCATACATCTCGACTAGGGAGGTTGGAGCGATTATGAGCTTATTCTGCTCGATCCCATTCTTTCCGATGACTCCTATTATCTCGAGGTTGAAGGTGTAAAACTCCTTGACGCTGCTCGGAGCTCTTCCAGTCTTCGCATACGCTATTCCTGGCGTGAAGCTCGCGGTTCTAACGTTGTCGTTTACCCCCTTCCCTCCTCTGCATATTGCCAGAACGTCTCCCCCATTCTTGTTCCTGATCACGACCAGGCTCTCATTCCTGACGACCTTCTCCATACCATCATACAGGATTACCGAGGCTCGCGACTCGCTCGCCCCGCTCGAAATGACGCCTATCGGCATCGGCAGCCCAAACCACCCCAATAAGGTTGGTTCAAGCGGCTATATAATGGTCTCAGGGGCGGGTGAATGTGAAAAATCTCGTGAAGCTTAAGCCTTCTCCTCGAGGTCTCCTAAAGCCCTCCTATGAAGCTCATCATCATACCTCCTATACTTCAGGATTATCTCACACCACCTCCTCTCGGGACAGTATCCAAGAAGCTTACATCTTTCTCCCATGAGCTCCCCAAGCCATGGAACCTTCTCTTTTATCCTCCTCCAGATCTCATAAGCTATCCTCCTCTCCTCCCACTGAGAGTAGCTGCAAGTTCTCATCGCGACGTATCCCTGAGGCCAGAGGAGGTTGAACGCGTTATAAGATCTGATGGCATAGATCTTCAGGGCCTGCGGGGTGAGGTAAACCGCATCCGAGGGATATGCTCCATCTATGATCAACTTTTCATATGCGTCTAGGAGCTTTGAGATTGTGTCACGGAAGCGCGTCACAAGGCTCTCCGACTCCATCACTTTAGGTGGAACGATCAGGTTTTTCTCCGGTTCGGCGAGGCAGCGGCTCGTGGCTGAGTAGATGGACTCGACTGCCGTCGGAACGGTTCTATGCCTTATGGACTGATGGTATGCGGCCAGAGACATGGGCTCCAGGAAGATCGCTTGGATGAGCGGATTTAAGACATGAGCTTGAGCTGGATCCTTTAGGGATCCTTGAACGAGCTCTCTCCGATCAACGAGAACGGTTAAGCTCAGTAAGATCGGTCTTTCTCCTCCATACTTCTCAACAAGCTCCCTCATGATTTCATCTTCCTCCCTGTATGGGTTTGCATAGGGATAGGTTGGCAGCCTTATCCTGAAGCAGAGCCTAGCCTCGGTAAGCTTCGGGGCGATCCTCTCCGCAACGTTCCTTATCTTGTCTCCGATGATCGAGAGCTCCTCAGGATAATATCGAGACTCTCGGCCAAGCCTCCTCGCATCAAACATCAGCCCCAAAAAAGTTTCAAGGCTCCCGCTCGCGAACAGAGAGGTCCTGGAAGAGAGCGGCAAAACATATCTGGCGTCCTCTAGCTCGATTCCATTCTCGATCAGCCAGCTATAAGCATCATACGCTTCCTCCACCGCCTCCTGGTAGAGGTTACGCCATCTCTCCTTAGATCTGATCCTGTTGGGTATCAGGAAGTCTTCTCGGCTAACCCTTCTCCTCCGCTGAGATTCTTGAATATATGAGCCGAACGATGGGGAGACTAGGAGCATGGAGGCGACCCTACTGCATCCACTTACCTCGATCTGAAGCATGAGCGAGGTGGTTAGGGATGAGTGGCCTCTTCGAGTTGATTCCCGATGAAAGTCTGAAACAAGCTTGGAAGGCTCCTCCCCAGCTTCCTGAAGCTCCTTAAACCTCTCGCTAAGAGTAACTCCCTTAATGGTTCCAATACCTTCAAGAGCTATCAGCAGATCAGGATCTAAGAAAACCCTTTCCCCGTCTACATCGATCTCAGCGGCAGGCCCGTAACTTAGAAGCCTCACCGCGACATCTTCTATGCTCAACATCTAGCCTATCCTCAGCCCAGCCTAATCAACCCCAGCATATAGTATTTTCCTCAAGAACGCCGAGCGAAAAATACTCCGAACATCCTCATCTCCTTAATCTAACCCTGAGAGAACCTCCTTAGGACACTGAACATCGGCGTTGGGTATGATAGCAACTCTCACATCGTCCTTCCCGAGGCTTGATGATATCTCTTCTAAAACCTCTTCCCAATTCCTGATCGTCTCCATTTCTTCATCAGAGGCTATGGGAAGCTGAGGATCTACCTCAGGATACTCCGAGTAGACTATCAGCTTCCTGAACTTCTTAAGGGGCTTTCGAGGATTAAAGATGACCCCTCCGAGTTTCTTCCCAAACTTCCCATACGCATAATGGGTTACCTGGCCTCTAGGATCATTTGCTACCAAAACCACGATCGATCCTGGGCAGATATAAGGACTCCACGCGGAAAGAGGTAGGGTAGCCTCATTCGCCTTCGCCGAAGCATTTAAGATCACGATATCATAATTTTCGGGAACCTCGCTGGAGTAGATCTTTCTCCCCTCTTCCATTCCCCTTCTGAACTCCTTGATTACGTCTCCGCAGAACACTGCAACCATATCATTAAATCCATTAACATGAACATCTATCTTGAAGTCCAGGTGGGAAGCTTTAGCGAATTCTTCCGCGTCTTCGAGCAGGACGTTTTCCCGCACCTTTCCCCATCCAGTGGATCGATGAGGTTCGCCGCCCTCAACGTAGCCTCCGACCACTCCATGATTATGGCTTATCGCATCGATAGAGGCCAATCCTGGAAGCATTATCTTGGGGCCTCCTCCGAACCCGAACATGGGATGGGGGACTATGCATCCTATCGCTATCCTCAGGTCGCATGAGAGATACTCCCCGTTAACCTCGATGGGCGTTCCTCGGCTGGTCTCTCCAATATGCTCGCACCCATGGAACGGATTATGATTGTAGACCGGATACTCTTCTAGGATCTTCTCCCCGAGTTTCTTCGAGAAGTCCACGCGGTTCATCGCCCCATGAGCTCCCGTCGCAGCGATGAATCTCACGTGATCTTCCTTGATTCCTGAGAGCTTAAGCTCCTCCAAGACGGCTTCAGCTATTGGCCTCGTCCTCGTCGGCCTGGTATGATCATCGAAAACTATCACGACCTCCTCTTTCCCCTCGGCGAGCCTTCTAAGAGGCTTAGAGCCTATAGGATTTCTGAGAGCCCTGACCACATCCTCCCTGCCGATAGGCTTCGCATCATAGCCCTTCATGGGATAGATCTTGATCCTCCAGCTAGAGGGGAACTCCAGAGCTCTCTCCTTCGAGCCTGCCCAAGCAGCCTCTGGAATCGATATGCGAATCGAATCCCTCATCTTAGGTTAGGTAACCGTGATCATTTTGATAAGCATTCACTTTACCGAGAAAGAGGGGGAATATCGTTTCAAGCTAAGTTGAGGTAACCACCCTCATGAACTCCTCAACGTATTGGCTGAGCTTGTCCTGATCTATCATGGACTTCGGAACCTCCTCAACGGGTATCTCAACTTCAACATCTCCAGGCTTAAGACCTTCCAGCGCGCACTTAGCACAAAGAGCCGCTCCGAGGCCAGTAGTCTCGGAGAATCCCGATCTAAGGACTTTGCTGTCTGGAAGAAGAGCGGACAGAATCAGCAAGTATATCTCATTGTTTGCGAATCCTCCTTGAACTATCACGTCAAGCTTCTTCTCCTCGGAGATCGATTCCACGGCGGCGTAAGACTGTATCGCGAGGCTCAGGTTGAGTACATGATACGCATACTTAGGATCTTTGAAGAATAGGTCTCCGATAATCCTAGGCTTAGAGTATGGGAACCGCCCAGACTTCTCGACGAGCCCTGGGGTTATGAAGTCTCTCCTACGTTTCAAGATCTCTTCGATTATCTCTAGGCTCGGGGATATCCCCAGCGGGCTCACGCCGAACCTCTCCTCGATCAGTTTAACATAGTGATCATGCTCATAACCTCCTGGAAATATGAGGGACTTCACTGGACGGCCGAGTGAGTCCGCATAGTAGAGGACGTTCTGCTCCAAGTGCTCCTTCCTCGGATTGAATCCAGAGTAGGGGTTCATGAAGACGCACCAAGTCCCAGTCGACGCGAAAACGAACTCGCGGCCCCTAGCTACATAAGGTAGAATCGAGGCGTTCGAGTCGTGGATCCCAGGCGTTACGGTGATCTCGGAGCCGTCTATTGAGAGCTTTCCTATAGGTCGCCAGACCTCCGTGAATTCTGGGAAGCGGTGATCGACCTCAAGCCCCTCGGCGACGAAGCTCCACCACCTCTTCCTCAGGTCGAAAAGGTATGTATGGCATCCTGAGCTCGTGACCTCGCATGACTTGATCCCAGAAAGCTCATAGGTAAGATACTGAGGAAAGAAGAGCATTGTATCGGTCTCAGCGAACTTCTCTGGATAGCTCTTCTTGAACCAATATATCTGAATTCCCACATTCAGAAGCCTGCCCCAAGGAGGAGTCCCAGTAACAGAGTAAAGGCTGAACGGGTCTCCGAACTCCTCATAAAACATCCTCCTAATACTTTCATCTATATCGTGATTGTAAGATACTATCGGGAAGCCCAGCCTACCTCTGCTCAAATACGTAACGGTCGCGCCATGTGTCGTAACTGCTAAGGCCTTAACGTCATATTTTTTCAAGACGTTATGGAAGCTGCTCTTCATCCAAGCTACGATCCTCTCGGCGTCATCGCAAAGAATACCGTTCTTAACGACCTCTCCTATACGGGTTTTATCCTCGAATAGCGGCTTCAGGTCCTCATCGAAGACTATCAACTTCTTGTTCGTCTTACCTATATCGAAGACCGTTACTACATAATCCATAGCGTTTTCCCAAACACGAGCCAGATATAAAAATCTATTGTGAGCTTCACCGCTAAGCTCGAGGCCTCGTCCGCATTTCACGCTCACGTCGATCAGATCTTAAGGGGAAGGGTGCTTGACGAAAAATATAATTATCCGCCACGATGTTGATAGCCTGATGCCCTATGGTTAAATTCGGTGTGCACCTCTTCCTCTGGACTGAACGCTTCGACAAGTCCGCGATTCGGCTCATAGAGAAGGCTAAGAGATTCGGATTCGACGGGGTTGAGATCCCTCTGATGGAGCTTGACGTCATAGACGTGGAGGCTACGAGAAGAGAATTGAAAAAGCATGAAGTGGAGTGCTTAGGCTCCCTAGGCCTCTCCCTGGAGCATGATATCACGAGCGACGATGAGAACGTTAGGAGAAACGGTATAGAGTTCATGAAGCGGTGCGTTGATGTCGTCTCTCAGCTTGGAGGAGATGCGATAAACGGGGTGATATACATAGCTTGGGGCAAGATAGTTGGCAGAAGCAGGACTCCCGAGGAATGGAGGAGAAGCGTGGAAGCCTTGAGGGAGGTGTGCAAGTATGCTCATGGTTATGGGATAAGCCTCGGACTGGAGCCGGTCAACAGGTTTGAGACCTATTTCCTGAACACCGCGGAGGACGCCGTCAAGCTTGCTAAAGACGTCGGAGAACCCAACATAAAGGTCCACCTAGACACCTTCCACATGAACATCGAAGAGAAGAACTTCTATGATCCGATAAAGACAGCGGGAGACCTTCTCTATCATATGCACTGCTGCGAAAACGATAGAGGAATACCTGGAACCGGGCACGTGAATTGGGATGAGGTCTTCCAGGCTCTCTCGGAGATAAATTATGATAGGTGGCTCGTCATAGAGTCCTTCACCCCAGAGATGGAGAAGGTCGCAGCGTCAACCGCGATCTGGCGTAAGATTGCTCCAAGCGCGGATGCAATAGCCGAGGAAGGCCTCAAGTTCATCAAGCAGATGGCGAAGAAATACCTCAAGCCTTAAACGACGGAGTTCACGATTAAACATCGCCATTAAAACGATCTCACAATATTTTTGCTAAGGTTTATAGCTAAGTAAATACCCAAGGATTAGGGAAATGGAGGAGCTTTTACGCGTCGAAGATGTTCGTAAGACCTTCGGCGCCATTCAAGCTCTTCGAGGCGTCGACTTATCGCTATACAGGGGCGAGCTCCTGGCGATAGTCGGCGATAATGGAGCTGGTAAATCCACCCTGCTGAAGATTATAGCGGGAATTTATCCGCCTGATTCTGGGAAGATCTTGGTCGAAGGCAGGGAAGCGAGGTTTCACAATCCCATGGACGCTAGGAAAATGGGCATAGAGATGGTCTTTCAGGACTTCATGTTGTGCCCCGACCTAGATGTGGTCTCAAACACCTTCCTCGGAAGAGAGATAACAAGCTATCAGTTTCTCAACAAGAAGCTGATGATAAAGATGTTAAAGGAGAAGCTGAAGGACCTCAAGTTCGACATCCCAGACTTCAAGAAGAAGGTGAGATTCCTCTCTGGAGGGCAGCAGCAGATAGTCGCCATACTCAGGACGCTGATGTTCGATCCAAAGATCCTTTTGCTTGACGAGCCGACCGCCAACCTATCAGCCGCCGCAGCTACGGAGGTCATGGCCTTCATTAAGGACCTCATTAAGTCCAGAAACATTAGCGGGATATTCGTCGCTCACGACCTTCCCTCGATAATCAAGTATTCCGATAGGATACTGGTGATGAGGCATGGTAGGGTTATAGCGGAGAGGATGCCCGAGGAAACGAGCACGGTTGAGCTTGTTCAATTAATGAGAGCGTGAGAGAAATGGCTCGAAACAGTCTAGCTTTAAAAATACTTCACGGCATAAAGGAGAAATATCAATCCATAGACGAGCTGAAATCTCTTACCGGGCTGATCGCCCTCTTTGCGGCCGCAGCCGTTTTCACCCCCAAGTTCTATCTTCCCCAAAATCTTATGATGCTTCTGGGCCAAATGAGCGTGATGGCCACCTCAGCTGTAGGAGAGGCCTTCGTGATCCTAACAGGCTCAATAGACCTGTCCGTGGGCTCAATAATAGGGCTCGCAAACGTCGTGTCCGCGATCCTCATCTCCCAATACAACTTCTCGCCATACATGGCCCTGTTCACGGTGATGGTGATCGGGGGATTCATAGGGCTGGCCAACGGAATATCCGTCACGAAATTAAAGATCCCCTCCTTCATCGTCACCCTAGCAACCCTGACGATCGTGAGAGGAGCAGCCTACCTGATTTCAGGAGGGCTGAACATTCCAGTCTACAACGAACAATTCCTCGCGTTGAACGAAGTGCTTTACGGAGTTCCCATAATATTCTGGATCTACTTCGTCTCCCTGATAGCGATTCTAATATTCTTTGAAACCACTAGGCTGGGACTCTACACGCGGGCGGTAGGATCAAACGAGATAGCCGTCAGGAACTTGGGGGTCGATAATGACGGCATAAAGAACCTGGCATTTACGATGTCAGGACTGTATTCCGCGCTCGCTGGATTCATGCTCGGCGTAAGATTGGGAGCAGGCTACCCACACTCTGGAATAGGATACGAGCTGGACGTGATAGCCGCCGTCGTCGTAGGAGGTATCGCCCTAACCGGCGGATCGGGCAGCCTCATCGCGACTTTCATAGGTGCTATGATAATGACCTCGATACTCAACATCATGGTCTTAGCGGGAATCGGCGCCTTCGTCCAATATGTCGTTAGGGGTATGGTGTTAATATTGGCGGCGCTCGCGATGAGAAGGGTAGGGGTGATCGTTAAGTGAGACGTGAAAAAGCTGGAATAAGTATAACGAAAGTGATTCTCGCAGTTCTTTCGATCTGCGCTTTGATCTCATACGGCTACTCCTTCTTCGTGGTGAAGCCAGTTGCGAGGGTCAGCTTCACGATAATGCAGAACACGATCTACATAAACCCAAGCTCAGGCGAATGCTACATCACCTTCGTCGTCCAGAACACTGGAACGGTGGACTTCAAGATAAAGGCGATAATCCTAGATAAAGATAGGATAAACCTGCCAGTTGAAGGTATGCTTGGATCAACGACCGTTAGGGTTGGCCAGCGAACTCCGCTGAGGGTTCCCCTAGAATGCAAGTATGAGCCAGGATCAGTCGTTAACCTGTACCTCGAGACGGATCCGCCGCAGCTTGAAGCACAGAAATTCATAGTCGCTCCAACACCTGTCGAAGAAATAGGCTGAAATCTGCTTTATCTGCCTTCCTCCCTACATTATTTATGCTAAGGGTTTCTTTTTGTGCCTTTTCACGTTGAGGAATTTGATTCAAAATCAATGTTTATAAGCTCCTCATGGTGACATTATTGCGTATGAGTTCTGGTGGAAAAAGTGAGATTAGTAGAAGGGGAGCGATAAGAACGATAGTTGGCGCTGTAGTAGGCCTTGTTGTTGGAGGAGTGATAGGCTATCTAGCGAAGCCAGCAGAGGTGGTGGAAAAGGTTACGACCACGACGGTGACATCGCCAACCACGGTGACGCAGACTATAACCGCTCCAGCTGCTGCAACCACGGTTAAGGAGACCGTGACTGAGACCGTGACGAAGACCGTAACCGTCACGTCTGCTCCGCCGACGACTCCAGTGAAGGTGAAGAAGTTGAACGTAGCTTTCTGGGTCGGAAACCTTGCATCCCCATACTGGATCTCGTGTAAGGATGGCGCCGACAAGGCGGCCAAGGACATAAACGACTACTTCGGAGAAGAGGTAATAACCGTAACGACCTTCGACTGCAAGGATGACCCTGCCATGCAGACAAGCCAGATAGAGTCCGTGATCGGCGCTGGAATCTATGGTGCAGCCGTTTTGCCTGCGGTGGTCGCGGAAGCGATGGTTCCAGCCTTCAAGAAGCTCTACGATGCTGGTATTCCAACGATAACCTATGACAGAGAGATCGCTCCCGAGGGAAGAAAATACAGGCTCTTCTGCATAATCACGAACAACGTCGAGGCGGGCGCCTTGGAGGTCGAGGCCTTGATCAAGCAGCTTGAAGCAAGCGGAAAGCCTAAGCCGTGGAAGATAGCGATAAACGCTGGCCACCCAGGCGCATCCTCGGCGGAGGATAGGCTCGTAGGCCATCACATGGTCTTGGATCCGCTTGTCGAGAAGGGCGACGTGATAATCGTTAATGAGCAGTATCATGAGGGGTGGAAGAGAGAGCTCGCCAGAGCCACGATAGAGGGCGTCTTAGCAAAGCACCCAGACTTAGCCGCTGTAGTCTGCTCGAACGATGACATGGCCCTTGGAGCGATCGCCGCCATAGAGGGCGCTGGGCTCACGCCAGGAGTGGATGTCCTCGTCTCAGGATTCGACGCGATAAGCGAGGCGGTGGAAGCTGTCAGGAAAGGAAAGCTAAACGTAACGGTTGCTCAGGCGGCTAAGATAATGGGTTACTGGGGAACTTATGCAGCCTTCCTACACGTCAACACAGGCTGGATGCCTCCAGTTGAAACCATACCTGCACCAGTAGTGGTCGTAACCAAGGAGAATGTCGAGACCTTCGCACCCCTGATGGAGCCTCCGAGATGGGACCTCTGGAAGAAATACGGGCCATCCCTAGAAGAAGCCTTCCCCAAGTAGCCTGAAACAGCTCTACCCTCCTATTTTTCCTCTCTCTTTACATTTTCTCTAGAGAGAGTTAAATCTATCCTTAGATCGACGTTAAGGCTGAGACTTCCTGGAATCTGTCAAGCCTATAGAACCTTCTTGACTACGATGACCGGATCGACCGGAGGGGAGCCTAAAACCTTCGCGACTATCTCCTTGACCACCTCGGGGCTTGGGGCCTCCCAGTCGCAGATCCCCATTCCCTCCTCGTTCACGTAGGTTCCATGAAAGGTTACGTCAGGATAATCCTTCAGCACCTCGAGGAATTTCCTCTTAAGCTCCTTGAGCTCCTCCTCGCTGAGCTTCGGGAGCCTACCCTTCTCCGTGAAATGGAAGACGATTATCTTAGGCACATATAATTTACTTTTGCAAAATCTTAAAAGATTTTCCAGCATGGCTCACAATAATAAAAAGATGTTTGGGGAGAACCGCTTCATACATATCTGCATGCTTAAGAGAATCTAGGGAAATTCCGCTTAAAACGGCTTTAACCGCTGGATTATCAATCTCATCAAGAGCCTCATTCAAAGAATTCACGATCTCCTTCTCAACCTTAATCTGATCATCAATAAACTTCAACAGCTTCTCAACCGACGT
>CAYXHS010000037.1:0-10706 GCA_964465105.1 uncultured Nitrososphaeria archaeon | reverse complement strand
CTGAGAGGAATACGCCATATCTTAGACTCGCTAAAGGCTATCGTAACATAATGCTGCCTTCAGGATCTAGGATGGTTAAGCTCGTGTTTGAAGACCGCTTCAAAGCCTACCTACCCGACGAAGAGTTTAGAGAGTATCTAGAATATCGTTACGGATATGTCGGCGACAGCCTAGATGAGCTAATGAACACTCTACCATCCATATATACCGACCTTCAGCATAATACTATACAGGATCAAGGCGTTACTGGAGACAGTAACGCTTAAAGGAGGCGTGGCCACCCATGGTTATGCTATCCCGTTGGGAGCGTAAGGTTCTCCTAGATAAGTTACATGGAATAGAAGTTGATCCAAGGCATCTAAGAGCAGTAAAGTATAGAGCCAAGAAAAGGCTTGAGCAAGCCCTAAAAGACATCCATCTAATTCTCACGATCTTCCCAGACCTATCAAAGCTGATGCGGGGGGTGGGATTCGAACCCACGAACCCCTACGGGACAGGGGCTCTCATCCCTTTTGCTGGGATCCTGAGCCCTGCGCCTTTGACCAGGCTTGGCTACCCCCGCCCTTCCGTCTCATATGCGTCTTCTTTCAGCCTTCCTTAAACCTTTTCGGCTAAGGTTGTCGGTCTTTTTTGTTGAGGTTTTTAGCTTGGCTTGGAGGAGTTTTTGATGCGGCTAGAGGCGATGAGGAGTGAACGTCGCGGCTGAGGTTTTTCGATGAGCGGACCTCCTCTCGGCTGAGCCGGCTAAAGACTTCCTGCTTACGACTTCTTGTTGGAGATTTTTCGGGTCTTAGATGCGCCGTTGAATGTTAGAGCTCTTTTACTGCTTGCCTGAGGTTTTCAGCGGCTTTCTCTGGGAGCATGGTGTTGACGTGCACTTCGAGCCCTATCTCGGCGACCATCGGGATCAAGGTCCTTGGAATGATCTCTATATGCCAGTGGAAGTCTTTCACGTCTTTGGGCTTCGTGTGGACTATGAGGTTGAATGAAGGCTGATCTCCTAAAACCTTCTTCAAGGCCTTGAAGATCGTTGAAAGCATGCTTGAAAGCTCTAAGAGCTCAGAGTCTCTCAGATCAGCGAACCTTCTCAAATGGCTCTTAGGAAAGATCAGGACCTCATAAGGCTCCCTGCTCGCCCAAGGGCATATGGCGGCGAAGTTCCTCGTCGACAAGACCGCTCTAGGCCCTGAGATCTCATCGCATGCATAGCGGCAGATTACGCAGCTCTCGCCGAGGAGCTTTTCGGCCTCAACTCTCAGGAGCGGGGGAGTTATCGATGATGCTAAGATGTGGCTATGAGGATGTCTGAGGGATCCTCCCGAATATGGTCCCTGATTCTTGCCGAAGGACGCATACGTTATCTCGGGCTCCCGCTCGAGCTGAGCAACCCTCTCCCTCGCCGTCAGCAGGACATATTGAAGCTGATCGACGCTCAGGGCCCAAGGATCGCCTTCATGATCTGGGGTGTCGATCAATACCTCGTGGCGGCCTGGAGCGGCTTCAACTCCCTCCATTTTCTTCAGCACATCTTCCTTTGAGAAGGCTGGATAAAGGTTCGGGATACATTTCACGATCCAATTCCTCTTACGCTCATCTTCATCCTCCCCCTCGAATTTTACTCCGATTCCCGTCTTAACTAGGACGAGGGTCGCTGGAGCTAAAACCTCCTCCCTGCCTGGGCAGAAGGGGCAGCTAGCCTTATCGTCTATGAGCCTTGGAGCTCTTTCCCCGATCTCGTGAGGTCTCTTAGCCCTCTCGGGAGCATAGGATACAAGCCTGCCCGTAAGCGGATCCATCCTGAGCTCAGGCATAAGGATCTCCAGGCATCCATGAACCAGCAAGAATTTAAGCTCTCCAGGCGAATAAGATCTTGAGAATTGGGTTCCAAGGGCAAAGAGCTCGCGATAATGGTTCTCGGCGTCGCGGGAGTAGGCAAGACGAAATTCGGGAAAGCTCTCGCTCAGAAGCTGGGCTTAAGGTTCATAGACATTCCAGAGCTCGTTAAAACCAGGAAACTATATTCCTCCTATGATCCAAGCTCCCAAGCATACGTGGTCGACCTCAGAAGAATCTCCGCTGTGGCTGGGTCCGAGCTCAGAGGAGCTGGAGGGGTCATCTCCTCGATCTACGCCTTCAAGCCTCGAAGGATAAAGGTCAGGTGCGCGATAGTCTTGAGAATGAATCCCTTGAAGCTTCTGAGGGTTCTTGAGGAGAGAGAATATCCGCGCGATAAGATCAGGGAGAACGTTTCCGCGGAGCTGATAGATCATCCTCTCGTCGAGGCGATCCGAAGGTTCGGCAGAAGCAGGGTGATTCAAGTCGATGTAACGGATGTGGATCTGGATGAGCTGGCTGGAAGGGTCGCCGAAGCGATCAGGAGCAGGCAAGTTAAGAAGCTTGACGTGAAGGTTGATTGGATTTCAGAGCTCGAGAAATCGGGGAAGCTGGAGAATCTTCTGAGGTTCATCGAGGCGAGCTCCTCGGAAGAGGTGCGATAAACATTTTAAAGAGCTTAAACAATCTCCGACTAGAGCTTTGAGGAAACACGTCCTTTCCCGCTTCAGCGGCTTTTGACTATCATCAAGGTTAGGGGTGATCATCTATGCCTAGTAGCTTTAAACTCGATAGAAAGGATTCTGTAGCCCTTTACAGGTTCAAGAAGCTGATAAAGGAGCTCGAGTCGAAGGAGGGTAGGGGAACCGAGCTCATCTCCCTCTACATCCCGCCGAACAAGCCGATCTCAGACATCATAGGATACCTCAGGCAAGAGTATTCAACAGCAGCAAACATAAAGTCTAAGAGCACCAGGAAAAACGTTCAGGATGCGATCGAGAGCGCGATCCAGAGGCTTAAGCTATTCAATCGAGCTGGCCCAACAGGTCTCGTGGTTTTCAGCGGGGCGATTCCTCAAAATGGTGGAGTGGGAAGCGAGAAGATCGAGGTCTATCACATAATACCTCCCGAGCCGATAAACCTGCTTCTATACCGCTGCGATAGCAGGTTCTACCTGGAGCCTTTGAAGGAGCTTCTGAGGGAGAAGGACGTCTACGGGGTGCTCGTGATCGACAACGAGGAGGCAGCTGTCGCCGTGATCAGGGGAAGAAGAATAGTTGAGCTTAAGACTTTCACCTCAGGGGTTCCAGGAAAGCATCACGCTGGAGGCCAATCTGCGAGAAGGTTCGAGAGGCTTAGGGAGATGAACCTAAACGAGTATTATAAGCGGGTTGCGGCGCACGCGAACGAGATCTTCCTCAAGTATCCTGAGCTGAAGGGCTTGATCGTGGCTGGCCCAGGGCCGACAAAAGAGCTTTTCGTCGAGAAAGATTACCTCCACTACACGCTGCGAGATAAGATTCATCTCGTCGACACGTCTTACTCGGGCGAGGAGGGGATTAGGGAGGCGATAAAGAGGGCTGAAAGCTTCTTGAGGGAACTCAGGATGGTCAAGGAGCAAAAGCTCATCCGAAAGCTCATGAGCGAGATCACAAAGGAAAACTCCAGAGCGGTATATGGTGAGAAGGAGGTCTTGAGAGCCCTGAGAAGCGGCGCCCTAGAAGTTCTTCTCCTATCCGAGGACCTCGAAAAATATCGTGTAAAGATCAGGTGCGGAAACTGCGGAGCCGAATACGAGTATACCCTAGATGAGAAGGAGAAGGTCTCAAAGCTTCCAGAGCTTCTCTCCAAACCTTGCGACAAATGCGGTCAGACATCCCTGCAGCTGGCTGGAGAGCAGCCTCTAGTGGACTTCTACATCGAGGAAGCTGAAAAAGTGGGAACCAAGGTCGAGCTAATATCCTCGGATCATGAGGAGGGCGCGATGCTGAAGAGCGGGTTCGGCGGGGTGGCCGGCTTCCTCAAGGGCTATGGCAGGCTAAGCTAGCCTCGGAAGCGTTAAGCTCGCTATATCATATTGCATGTCTGCGATGCTGAGGAGAGCGTCCCTGATCCTAAGCTGCTCGACCACGAGCTTCGGAGGGGTTAGCAACTTAGTCAAGGTTTCTAGGTTCTTCTTTATCTGAGGGATCGCGTCCAACTTCCTATTCAGGAAAGCCTCCATCGATAGCTTATGATTCGTCAGGAGGACCTCCGAAACCTCATCTATGCGGAACAGCTTGTTCGCAACCCTCTTGTCCGCAATGAGGCCTGAGATCTCGAACGCCCTATCGGCTATGTTCTCGAGGAAGTATGCGGTGAGCCTGTAGTCAAGTATCTCGACGCTCGATAGGCCGAGAAGAGCTGCGAGCGCGGGGTTAGCTAGGCTTTTCCTTAAGATCCTGACCATGTAAAAGTATAGTCTGTCCACGTCGTCTTCGATCTTCTCGGGTAGACCTGAGATCTCTAAACCTCTCTCCCCCATAGGGCTTAGGGAGTATCTCAGCAAATCATCTGAAAGCTTCCACATTCTCCTGAGAACCTCGGCGGGCTTAAGCTCAAGCGGGTCTATTATCATCCTCAAGCATATCGATGATCCTGTCGACTCTATTATCTCCAATCCCATGAACCTCTCCTTCAGGTAGAAGAGCTCCCTCTCAAGAGCCTCCTTAACATGTCTAGGAAAGCTTATGCGAATCGAATCATAGCCCATCAGGTAGGCTGCCACCACCTTATCCATGAGAGACCGCATATCCGATTCAAACCTAAGCTTGACCTCGCTCTCCTCTTCGACTCGAGTCGGCGAGATTATCAAAGAGCTTCCAGCGACCTCGACGACGACATAGTCACCTTCCCCGAGCCTGACTGCCTCAACCCAGCTCTTCGGCAAGCTCACAACCAAGGATCCGCCGCTCCTCATGATGCTTCTTAGAACTCGGCTCCTAAGCTCGCGCGGCATCTCAACCTCTCCAATATCAATCATGACTAATATTGATTTCCAGGATGCAATACTTATCTAGATGAGAATTCGTGGAAGGCCAGGATCTAGTCGGATCTCGAAGGAACTTAGATGAGGAGAGTTGAAGCGAGATGTTTGGCGGAGCTGGGGTCAAGCCGAGCTTGGAGGCTTCCTTGATAGCGGTGAACGCCGCCCTCTACGCGGCTTTCGGCTATCTCACCTACCTTGGGATATTTGCGCCCATCTTCGGGACCGTTCGGTTCTGGCCAGCAGTCATAATACCTGCGGTCTTCTCGATCCTTTTTTCTCCGAGGATCGGCGGAGCTGGCGCCGCCATAGGGATATTCATCAGCGATATTCTCATTCATGGAAACCCGCTTCTAAGCCTAACGGTTGGAGTTCCATCGAACTTCACGGCATTTTATCTGATAGGCTGGCTTGCTCGGAGGTGGAGGGGTAAAGCTTCAGCCACCATCTCGATAGGAGTTCAGCTTATCCCAGTTCTAGGATGCGCCGCGATCTATCTCTGGAACCTGATCGATGAATTCACGGCCATGATCTTTCTCGCCGTGTCCCTCATCGTCCTCACGTTCACGGTGATCCTTTATGTGGCTCAAAGAAGGTATCTTGGATCGGTTGCAGCATCTAGCATAGGGCTCATGGCTGGAAGCGCGATAATTGGGGTTGGGCTCTGGGCATATAGCCAGCTCTTCATCCTCCCAATCGGAGGGATCAGGAATGCTCCTCTGGTCGCCGCCCTAGTCTGGTTCCTCTGGACCTATCTAACCGAGATACCTTTCCTCCACTTCCTTCTTCCACCGATCCTCGAAGCGGCGTTTAGAGCCATGCCCAGCAGGCTCGGGGTCCTTAGAGAGGAGAGGGTGAGAGAGTGAACTCTAGGAGGAGCTATGCGACCGCTCCAGCCCCACTATCAAGCATCTTCTCCCCAAAGCTACCCCTCAGCGGGAGGAGAGTAGAGGAGATTGGCGCAAGAGGTGGAGGGTTCACCCTGCGCGGAGGAGTGGAGACCTATGCGGAGTATTCTCCTGGAAACGTTGATGAGAGCATAGTCTATGTCAACGATTCTAGAATGGATTTCATCACGTCGCTTAAGGCGATCGAAATCTCGCGCAGGCTTCTCGAACTAAGAGGAAGAATAACCCTAAAGCATAAAGTTAACGTGCCGATAGGGATGGGCTTCGGGGCAAGCGCCTCGATAGCCTTCACCGCGCTTCTAGCTCTGTTCAAGATCGCGGGCCGCGGCATATCGGTTAGGGAAGCATGTAGGATCGTTCATGGGATCGAGGTGGAGTGCAAGACGGGATTGAACAGCGAGGCGGGCTTTCTCGCTGAAGGCTTGATTTTGGTAGTGGGTGAAGGGGCTCCTCCGAGGGTGAGGGTGGACTCGATTCCCATTCCCCATGACTCCATGATAATCTCTGTCGCCATTGCCCCCCTTGAAGCATCTAAGATCCTTAGCGATCCAAACGAGTTGAGGAAGGTCGAGGAGATAGGGGATAAGAAGCTGGAGGAGATCCTGGAGAACCCAACGCCTGAGAACTTTCTCAAGAAGTCTAGGGAATTCGCCTTGGAGGCTGGGCTCGCGACAAAAAGGGTTCAAGAGATCTTCGAGGAGCTAGAGAAGCTTCAGGTGATAGGCTATGCTCAAAACATGATAGGCGAGGCTTGCCACGCCCTGGTCTTGAGGAAGGATGCCAGGAGGGTTGAGGAGAGGCTTAGGAACGCTTTCCCAGAATACCTCGTGAAAGCCTTCGAGGTTGGAAGCCTGATCAGATCATCTATCCAGGCTTAAGCTCATCTATCAGCCTATTGAACTCCCTGATGAAATCGCTTTCCCTCCCAGCGGGAATGAGACCCGAGGCCGCGAACCTATGGCCGTCGGCGGATCCGCCAACCCTTTCAGCCGCCCTAATCGCTAGATCCGAGATCGACGGCATCACCTCATCCTGGATGAGCTTTGCGAGAGGCTTCGGCGCCCTAACAGACACCTTAACCCAGCTTCCCCTAATCCTCCCAAGCCCTGGGATCTCAGGCTCAAAGTTCATGAAGCCCATGAGATATTTCTTCGGGTCAGCAACCCTCCTATAGCTCAGAATGGAGGTCAGGGTTCCGACAGACTTCGCTCCCAGCCCCCTAAACATGTCACCTAAGTGAAACCACTGAACCATCCCATCTACCTGAAGCCCCCTTCTCGAGATGATTGCTGTGGCCTGAGCGAACCTCTTCCTCCTCAGCTCCTGAAACCGCTTCGCCAAATCCGCTGGAAATCTCCTAGACTTCAGGCTTCTAACCGCCTCATACGGCCCTTCCTCATAGTATCCGATGCTGCCTATGGCCGTAAGGGCTGATGAGATCTTGTCCCAAGGCTTCTTCAAGAAGGTGATCACATATCTCTCGCCTCCGCCATCCCCCTTCACCTCAACGTCTCCAGCCTTGACCGCGTCCTCCAAAGCCAGCCTATTAAGAGACCTTAATGCGCCTGGGATCTCCGCCGACCCGACCACCGCGAGCCACGCAGCATCCATGAGCTCACATGAGCTTCTCATCAGCAGGTATGTCGCCGTCGATCCGCTCGAATCAGTCTCCCCGCTGTATCCATATAGCTCGGGGTTGAGGTGAAGGAGGTTTTCATGCTTTGCCTCGGCAGGATCATGATGATCCGCTATGATCACCAATCCGCCAGATCTCTCAAGCTTCTCAGCTATCAGATCAGCTCTTCCAGACCCTATATCCAGGTAAAGGTATAGCTCTGCCCTCTGCGAGTGAATAAGCTCGATTATCTCGGGGGAAAGTTTCTCGACGCAGATCAGCCTATGCTTCACCTTAATCCTATCGAGGGCCAGAGAGGCGATGGCTCCAGCGCAAAGTCCATCCGCGTCATCATGAAAGATCAGAATGGCTTCACGGACGCTTCTCAAGATCTTTGAAGCGCTCTTCAAATCCCTCTCATAAGCTTCTTCAACCATCCAATTCTCAGATAAAACTAGAAGCCTATAAAGGCAGCTTTCCAGAAATAAAGCTATTTAAGAGATCCTTGGGTTATGCCTCTCGATGGGCTCCGATCTTAAGGAATCTGTGATCCAAGCAGCTAAGCTTATGGCGATAAGCGCTAGAACTGCTCCGAAGGCCAGGGGTATAGACGACATCGAGATTATGGTCGTGGCAGAGGACGACGAGCTTGAGAGGATCGCTAAGACGATGGAGGAGATAGGCTCAGAGCTCGGCAAGAAGTTCTTCATCCGAGATGCGGATAACGTCAGGAGATCGGATGCACTTCTCCTAATCGGGGTCAAAGCCTCCAAGCCTAAGGACCTCGACTGCGGCGGATGCGGATACCCGACCTGCGAAGAGTTCAGGAAGGCTGTGAGGAAGAGCGGAAGCGGGTATTCTGGGCCGAGCTGCGCCTTCCAGCTAATGGATCTGGGGATAGCCGTAGGGTCTGCGGTTAAAACCGCTTCGCTCCTAAACGTCGATAACAGGATAATGTTCTCTGTTGGGGTCGCGGCGATCAGGCTCGGGCTGCTGAAGGACTGTGAGATAGTTCTCGGGATACCGCTGTCAGCCTACGGGAAGAGCATATACTTCGATAGGAAGCCGAAGACCTAGCCGAAGAAGTCCATTAAGGTCTTTTCACCACTCTCCAAAATTTTTTCAGCCTTAATCCCAACCGCCTCCAAGATCCTCTTGCATGCTGGGATTACCTGCTTCTCAACATAATAATCCCAATCGACCTCATCCATGGAGACCTCAAAATAGGGTTTAGCTCTAGAGTAAAGGGGCCCAGACCCCTTGGTTATGATGTAGCCAACCTTATCCCCAGGCTGAATCTTCCATCCTTCGCTCATAAGCTTCCTCGCCACAACTATATGAGGCTGGGTCGCAGAATACTCGCTGAGCGAGCGAGTTATCTGCCTCCAGATTATCAGCTTTCTAAGCTCAACTTTTTCGCTCTTAAGTTGCTGAACATATTCTCTGGCCTTTCTCAAGGCGAGGGAGGGATCGCCTGTTCTCAGCAAAACCTCTACGGTCTCCCGCTGAGCCTGCCTAGCGATCGCGCTCCAATCTCCTCTCACCGCCTCGAGGCCGACTATCTCGATTTCTTCATCTTCAGTTATTCCAGCGTATCTCTTCTTGGCCTCGGTGAAAATCACCCTTCTGAAGATTTTCTCAAGCTTCGCCTCAAGTCCAAGATCCTTCTCAATCCATTCCACGAGCTTCTCGAGCTTCCCTTGGTAGCCTTTTAAGAAGACGGAGTCCGTGTCAGAGTATATGACCTTCATCCCAAGCTCCTCAGCCTTCCTGATCGTTGACCCTATGACCTCTCTCCCCCAAGCGGTCGTCGCCTCAGCAACCTCCCTACTATACCACCTCGCCCCAGCCCAGCCCGTGTATCCGTAGATCGCGTTAGCTATGATCTTGACCGCCCTCTGCCTAGCATCTAGGATCTTGGCCTCAACGCTGCCTGGAGGGACGGCCTTAAGCATCGCCTGAATCTTCCTCCTCTCCTCCAAGAGGGTCTTCAAAGCTCTTGGGAGAAATCCCTCAGGTTCCGCTCTAAACCTGTAGCCGTTCGGGGCGACGTTCTCTCCATCCTCGCTGAGCGTATCGAATGATATGTTGTATTTTATTATCAGGCTGGGATACATCGACTTGAAGTCCAAGACCGCCACGTTCTCATGCATCCCCCTGATGGGCTCCTTCACCAAGCCCCCAGGATAGCTCACATGCGTTATCTCACCCCTCCTCGGAATGAGCTCCCCAAGCTTAACCGCTAAGCTCATCAGATAATTCTCAACCCTAAAGCCCGCTGAAGCCGTTAGAACGTAGTCCGCTGGCATCCGAGTGAGCTCACTTAGGCTGAAGACGAAGTCCCTTATGGCCTCAAAAGCCTTCAAAATCGCTTCAGCTCTCTGCATGGAATACCGCTTAACCAGCTCCCTATCATCTCTCCACTTCTCCGCGAGCTCATACTCCTCGACCGTATCGAGCTCGACTTTGATTCCGAGAAACCTGATGAACTCCTCGAGGGTCTCGACGGTGAGCTCTGGGATGTCTCTGGCGAGGTCCTCTAAGTCTATGTTAAGCCTCCCCCGAATAGACACATGGCCGTGAACGCTTCCCCTAGGCTCGGCCCCAAGCCTCCCCACAACAGGCTTCAATCCAAGCTTTTTCGCCCGCTCTACGAGATAATTCCACTGAACCCTATTCGTACCAAAGCCCACGATCACGTCTGGATCTCTCTCTCCTATAACCGATAGCAAGGAGCGTATTATCTCAGACTCATCTCCCTCAAGCTGAAGCCTTGTCCCATCATCAAAGCATAGGGATATGAGCCTAATGGGATCCCGATCGGCCTGCGCGGAGCCTCTCTCTCCGAAGAAGATGAAGTCTATGGCCATCACTCGAAGCTTTGGTGGAGGAGCTTGCTCCGCCTCTCGAATCTCTCCCCCTTCAAGGATGCGAACTCCATCCCTTTCTCCAGAACTTTCAGCCTGAACCTCCAGCCAGGAACAAGGCTTTAACCCGGTCTCGAGAAGATACTTCGTTGTCAGGCGGAGATCATCCTCATAAACCTCAACGCCCCCGATCTTCCCAAAGACCTTAGAGGCGTAAGCGTCTAAGTCCTCGCGGCCGACATAAACCCTCAATGCCTCAACAGGTTTACCCCTAAGCTTGCGGCTACATCTCTCTAGCCTCAACCCCTCAGCCTTGGCCGCTGAGGCAGCCTTCTCAAGATCTCCGATCACGTAGAAGCTGGGAATATACTCTCTTCTCAGAAGCCAGGTCGATCCATCTTCGCCCTTAAGCCACAGCGAGATTATCGGATTTTCCTTTTCTAGACCCGATGCTAGGT
>CAYXHS010000036.1:0-10939 GCA_964465105.1 uncultured Nitrososphaeria archaeon | reverse complement strand
GAGGGAGTCAAGATAATCGATGGGCCGAGGGAGACTCCTTGGGGAGGCCGTATCGTGCTCTTCCTAGATCCAGATGGAAACACGTTGCAGTTCACGAAGATTAATTGGAGAAAATATTTCGAGGCATGCGCTCCGAGGTAAAATCACATCATCTCAAAATTCTTCTCTGAGAGCTAAGCTCTCTGAAGGGAAAGATCATCAGGCGTATTATCGGTTTAGTGTTTTTTGGAGCTGTCTCTTGATGCTTTCAGGTGAGCTTGATTCTTCTCCAGGGCTTTTCTTCTGAGCCCTTTCTCGCGTATTCGTCTAGGTTCATCTTCATTCTTTCCGCTTCCCTTCTGAGGGCCGTTAGCGTGAGCCTCTCGTATTTCTTCGCACTCTCTAGGATGAGCCTTCCGATCTTTTCATCTCCTCTTGAGATCACGGCTTGGAGATATGCTTGCCTTAAGCCATCTGTGGCTAGAATCCCTTTAAGCTCCCTTCTGAGAAACCTCAGCTTCTCCCTCAGAGCCTTCAGGTCTTCAAGCTCTTCACCCTCCATCGGGGTGTGAGGCTTCGGGACGAAGGGGTTTGCGCTCACTCTCACCTCGAGCCCAACGTTCCTGATCTCCCTGACAAGCTTTACGATCGCTTCTAGGTCTTTGAAGGTCTCTCCAGGAAGCCCGAACATGAAGTAGAGCTTTACCCGAGATATTCCGATCCTCTTCAGAAGCTTGCAAACCTCGAAGAGCCTTTCATCTGGAAAAGCCTTCCCGATCCTGTATCTAAGCTCCTCGCTGCTTTCAGGAGCTAGGGTTATCGTCTTCTCGCCGCTTTTAACCAAGGCTTCCAGAAGCTTCTCGTTCAACGCATCCGCTCTCAGCGAGGGAGCTATCAGCCTAAACTCTTTAGCTTTCCTGAGATCCTCGATTAGTTCCAGCAGCTCTTCGAGCTTGCTGTAGCTGCAGAGATCGCTTGAGATCAAGGCTATGGCCTCATAGCCTCCTCTCATCATCCCTTCCTCCATAACCTCGGCCAGCTGGCTCAGATCCCTCTCCCTGTAGGGTGCGTAGATCCCTCTTCCGAGGCAGAATAGGCAGCCCCACCTACATCCCCTGCTCACGTCTAGGAGGAGCGCGTCGCCGAAGACGCTCAGCCTGCTTGAAACTTGGCGTGCTGGAAGAAAGGTGTTAAGCTTTTTCGGGTATGCTCTTGCCGCGGTCTCTGAGACTGAGGAAACGAAAACTCCTTCTAGGCTTGCCAGCTCCTCGGGCTTCCATTCATCCATGATCCCTTCGACGAGATCCATCAGCTTGCTTTCAGCCTCCCCGATATACACGTAATCGGCTAGCTCCTTGAGCGGAAAAGGGTTGCACGTGCATGGGCCTCCGATGACCTTCGGCTTGTCGAAGAGGTTGAACTCCGTGATAAGCCTCGCGATCTCCAGGAGATCTGGCTCATATTGGTAGCAGAACATTATTAGGTCGAACTCCTTTAGACGCGAACCCGTCTCAAGGCTTCTTCCGCTCTCAGCTGTGAATCGCTCGCAGTAGATCCGATCGTCGAGGTTTAAGAGATGGTATATTATTCTGAGGCCGAGATTTGAGATGGCGACCTTATATGTGCTCGGATAGACTAAGGCTATCCTGAACTTGCCTCTCACCCTCTTCCTTACGACGAACTTCTCATCGAGCATCAAGCTTGGGGGCAGCTCCCCTCCCACGGTAAAGATATACAGGCTTTAACCATATCCCGAGCGACTTTAGGGGTCTGACTCTTCATGGGCTCGGATCACGGCCTCATAGTCTTCCTCAGTTATCCTTCTTATTGCTCCCCTAAATGCTCTAGCCGGATTCTCCATCCTTCTCAGCAAGGGCATCTTATCCTTGACCGAGTCCAAGCTGATGAGCTTATTCCATATCTCCGCCTCATCGAAGTCGACAGCATACTCGAAGGCTATCGAAGGCTCTCCGATCACGTGAAACCTCTGCTCCTCAGTCATCGGATGGGCTGGTCCAGCTAAGATTCCAGCTCCCATGAACCCCCTCTCCTGAGACTCGGTGATGTAGAATAGGACCTTATCGCCTTTCTCGAGCCTCTTCAGGTTTCGGGCTCTTGCGCTTAGGGACCAGAACTTGTTTCGAACCCTATCGGCTAAGACCTCTCTTGCGGGAATTATCCTGCCCATGTGGACGTGATCCTTGACCACGAAGACCCAGTAATTGACCATGATCTTGAGAGCTTGAGCGAGGGTTATAAGAGTTTCCAGCGAGGTGAGGTAGGTTTTCAAGCCAGCCTTACAGGATACCAGGTTGAAATCGGATATGAGCAGGATAAGGATGAGCGATGACCTCAAGGATTATCTGAGTAAGCTTCCAGAGCTTGAGATCGACTTGCTGCTGGAATCCTATGAGCGGCCGCTTCCAGAAGGCTTTAGAGTTAACACGCTCAAAGCTTCAGAGGAGCACATCCTGAGCAGGCTCGAGTCCAAGGGGTATAGGTTTAGGAAAGTTCCATGGGCAAGACATGGCTACATCTCCGAGAACGGATATGAGCTTGGGAAAACCCTAGAGCATATGCTGGGGCTGATCTATCTTCAGGGCCCGATCTCCATGGCGCCCGTTGAAGCCCTTGATCCGAGACCTGGCGAGACCGTCTTAGATCTTTGCGCTGCTCCTGGAAGTAAGAGCACTCAGATTGCTCAGCTTCTCGAGGGCAGAGGAGTTGTGGTCGCGAACGATGTGAGCTATGAGAGGGTTAAGGCTCTCTCGTCGAATCTTCAGAGGTTCGGCGTCTTGAACTGCGTGATCACCCTGGCTGATGGGAGGAAGTACCCGAGGTTTGCAAGAGAGTTCTTCGACAAGGTTTTGGTCGACGCCCCATGCAGCTCACTCGGCATCGTGAGCAAGGATTGGGGGATAGCAAAGGACTGGTCGATGAAGCTTGTTGAAAGGCTCAGCAGCCTCCAGAAGCAGCTCATACTCGCGGGCTTCGACTGCTTGAAGCCAGGAGGCATTCTGGTTTACTCCACTTGCACTCTGACCGTTGAGGAGAATGAGCTTGTAGTTAGCTGGCTGTTGGAGAGAAGAGATAACGCTAGGGTGGCTGAGATAAAGCTTGAAGGGTTGAGGGGTAGAAACGGGTTCACGGAGTATGATGGGCTAAGGATTGCTGAGGAGGCTGCGAAGACGCTTAGGATCATGCCTTATGATAATTGGGCCGAGGGATTCTACATAGCGAAGATCATCAAGGAGGGCTGAAGGGTGATGAAGCTGCTGACCCCGAGGGAGCGGAGAAACCTCATCGAGAGGCTTAAGCTGCAGCATGGGGTGGAAGACGCTTTCGAGGATCTGATCCTGATCAAGGCTGGCCAGGGGAGGATAAGGGCGACGACCCGAGAGGCTTTTGAGGTTGCAGGTAGGCTTAGGAGGGTTCAGCAGATAGGGCTTTACGTTGTCAAGATCGTGAAAGGAGATGTCATACTCTCGATAGAAGGAAGCCAGCTACTAGATGGAAGGATCGTGAAAAACATCATCGAGCTCAGCGACGAGGAGGCGGAAGAATGGATGAAAGCCGCTCCGATACCATGTCCCGAGAGGATTGAGAGCAGATACGTCGTCGCCAGATGCGGAAGCCTTTACCTTGGATCTGGAAGGGTTTCGAGAGATGGTAAGATTTATCCTCAGGTGGCTAAGTGGAGGCGCATCCCCGAAGAATGAGCCTAATCCATTACCCCAGATCTTTTCAGCAGGTCTAGAGACCGCTCCGCATCCCCCGCCAGCTGATAGCATCTTGAGGCCATTCCATAAGCCCATTTAGCCATGTTCGGAGAAGACTTCTCAGACAGCTGAGCGAAATCCTCATATCTTTTTCCAGCTTCTCGGAAAAGCTTAATCGCCTCCTCCACCCTCCCGAGCTTCATGGCGCATCTCGCCGCTGAGAGCAAGCTTATCGCCGCGATCATCAGATCTTCTTCGTGTTCGCAGCCCTCCAAGTAAAGCTTCAAGGCTTCCTCAAGCCTTCCCTCTTGCTCAAGCCTGCCCGCCTTTATCCAGTATGGCTCCTCCAAGCTGCTTAACCTGAGAGCTTATCCGCTAATAGGTTTTATCGAGATCTTATATGGAACGTATCTATCCGCGTATTGGATGGCGTAGCCTTCCTTGAACCCGATCATCGTATACCTGTTCACCTCGAGCTGAAGCTCTATCGCCGGATTGAACCATCCATCGACGAAGCTGAAAGTGTATGCGCTGAAGAGAAGCCTGCTCCTATCCTCTTCTGGGATCTCGTCGAGGAGAGCTGTCAGATCGCGCTCATAGTTCAGGAGGGAGGCGTTATCCTCAGCGGCGTAGTATAGCTTGGTGATCAGGGGGGCGGTTTTCAGAACCACGTAGTCAGATTCCTCGAGAAGCTCCATGATCGACTTGCGGTCTAAAAGCTCTGGCCCCTCAACGAATATAGGCTTCAACGAACTCTGTCTTAAGCTCTCTAGAAGGGGCTTTAGATGCTGAAGTCTGTCTCCGTTTATCCTCCAGTCATCCCAGGCCATGAGATATACTCCGTCGAACCCGAAGTCCTCGATGATCCTCTCCAGCCTATCGGAGAAGTATTCCGCATAGGTCACGTTTTTTCCATTCGAAGCGCTTAGGGTGGAGTTGAAGAGGAGAATCTTCCTGAAGCCTATTAGGTTTTGATGAGACTCGAGCCAATCGACCGAGAAGCCTTGAACCCCATACTTGTAGATCGGGCCCTCAGCCTTGAGGTATACTCCGAGAAGCACGGTCAGCCCTCTCGCCTTTAGGCTTTCGACGAGCCACCGCACATCTGCTTGAGACCACCTGTTAGGCTCTATCCTAAACCTGAAATACCTCGTTACGTCTTGATCTGGGTCGAATCCTTCATAGGTGTTGACGAAGTCTGGGGAGAAGACGAGAACGACGTGCGTAACGTTGTAGTGCTTGAGGAACTGATCTACGCTCTCCTCGGATCCTGGGATGAACGAAGAGTCGGGGCTCTCGGGAATAGCTATTCTTATTGGGTGATTCGGCAGCATGACCCCTGAGGGGGAGGGAAGTACCGCGGCCAACCCCAGTAAGACGACAGTCACGTAGACCGCGAGGTTCCACTTGCTCGGGTAAGCGGTATCATACTTCTGGAGATTTAGATAGTCCATGACGAGGGCTATGAACCTGGTGCCTCCGAAGATCCCAGCCACGATCATCAAGACGTGAGGTAAGCCTATCTCATAGCTCTCTGACACGTATAGTCGTCCTATGTAGGCTGGGCTATATCCTGCTAGGATGAACCAGGAGCTCACGATCCAGGCTATCGCTGAGACGAAGAGTAAGCCGAGATTTCTCTTGACGTTTTTCGTACTCCATAGCTCCCTCGAGACTAGAATCAAGGGGATGAGGAAGTTTGTGTGCTGTATGTTTACCTTCGGGGAGGTTGCGAGGAAGGATACCATCGTGAGAAGAAGAGCCCAGATCAGCCCATGCTTATCTGGTCTCATTCTTCTAGCTATTACGAACAGGATTATGGCGAAGGCTAGCAGGGGAACGAACCATAAGTTAGATAAGTTGATCAGGGTTGAGAGCACTATCCAGTAGGTGAAGCTTCCAACGCTCTTTGTGTGCTGGAAAAGGGCTCTCAGATACTCTAGAGGGGTCGAAAGAAATGGGAGTGATATAAAAAGAAAGACTAGAAACGCTGGAAGAACTATCCTCAGGCCAAAGTCCTTGAAGAGATCTTCACCCCGCTTCCACAAGTAAACTGCGAGCGGCAGGATCAGGAGCGCTGGAAGAACCTTTATCGCCGCTCCTGCTCCGATCATCGCCCCAGCTAGTATGTATCTTTTCTTGAGGAGAAGGTATATTGCGAGCATTTGGAATAGGACGGCTATCGAGTCGAACATCCCCCAGAAGGATGAGATGAAGTATGTGATCGGATTGAACAGCCAGAGGGCTACAATGGCTATCGATTGCTTCTCATCTAAGTCGAGTTCTCTCGCCAGCCGATAAAGAATCAAAGCTATCCCTATATCTGACAGGATTATGGGGAGTTTCGTCAAGAATAGCTTGAAGCCGATGCTTCCGCCAATCATCGAGACCAGTATGAGCCAGTAGAGCCATCCAGGAGGATAAGCATAAAAACCCCAAGGATAGTTTACTGGGTTGCTGAACTTGTAGATGTTTAGGTCTTTCAGCCCCAGCTCTCCAGACTTCAGCCAAATGTACATGTCCCAGGGATGAGCGTAGAAAGCTGCAGGTATCAGCCTAGCAACAAAGCCCGCGAGAATGACAGTCATCAGCCATCTTCGAGCCGGCTTCATTCCGTTCAAAGTCTTCGTTGATGAACCTTATATTAACTACTTCCCCTATGTAGTGGATATGCCTGAAAGCTGGATCGAGTTTCTTTTTCGGAGGGAACCTCTCTTCGTCGGATCTGAGAAGAGCTTCGATGAGGCTGATTACGCGGCCTTCGGGGTTCCCTTCGACGCCACCTCAAGCCACAGGCCGGGATCGAGGTTTGCTCCGCTGGAGCTTAGGCTGATGTCAGAATATCTTGAGCTCCCTGAAGAGCATAGGATAAGCTTATGCGACCTAGGAGATCTTCATCCCACTGGAAGCGTTGAGCTCATGTTAAGAAGGGTGGAGGAGGCGGCTGAGAAGATAGCTGAGCATAACAAGGTTCCCGTGATTCTTGGGGGAGAGCATACGATAAGCCTCGCCTCCGTGTCTGGGTTGAGAGAAGTCGGCTGCCTGATCGTCTTCGACGCCCATCTAGACATGAGGGAAGAGTTCATGGATACCAGGCTTAATCACAGCACGTGGCTGAGAAGGCTTCTCGAAAAGCGTGAGATGGAGAAAGTGATAATCGTCGGAGCGAGAGCTTACTCAGATGAGGAGGAAGAGTTCGCGGAAAAGCATGGAGTCAAGATCATCTCGAGCACGGAAATCTTCTTCGATTTCAAAGCTTCAGCGAGAAAGCTGAAGGCGTTAACTTCGGATGCAGGCAACATATACTTGAGCATAGATCTAGATGTTTTGGATCCCGCTTATGCTCCAGGGGTGAGTAACCCCGAGCCTGGTGGGATTTCCCCGATCCATCTCTATGAGCTGATTAAGATATGCTCCAAGGCTGGCCTGAGGGGCTTAGACCTAGTGGAGGTTAACCCGCTTTTCGATAATGGGCTGGCGGCGGCGAACGCCGTTTACGCCGCTTACCATGCTTTGTTAACTTCCTCTACCACCTCCTCTGAAGCTTAGCTATGAAGAAGCCGTTGCAGTAATCCCTGTGAGGATAAAGCCTTCGCGCCTCCTGCATTCCTCTCAGACCATTTGACCCAAGCTTGGGATCGATCTCAGAAAGCCTGAACTCAGGATGCCTCCTGAGAAAATCCTCTATCAGCAGCTCGTTCTCTGCAAGCGAGATGCTGCACGTCGAGTATACGAGGCTTCCTCCGACCCTGACATGCTGGGCCGAGACCTCGAGCATCTTCGCCTGAAGCTTTGCAAACATCTTGACGTGCCTAGGCTTCACGATCTGCCTGTACATGGGCTCTCTCCAGAGCAAGCCGGTCGAGCTGCAGGGTGGATCTAGGATCACTAGATCTGCTTGAAGGGTTAGGGGGAGGTTTATCGTCGCGTCCGCTGCCAGGTCTTCGACAATCTTTAATCCAGCTTTCCTAACCCTTCTTAAGTGAGTTCTTATTCGGCCGACTGAGGAGTCTATTGAGATTATGAGGCCCTTGTTCCTCATCTTGATCCCCGTCAGGATCGTCTTCGACCCTGGAGCGGCGCAGATGTCTAGAATTCTTTGACCAGGCTTCGGATCGGCGGCGTGAACGGCATAGTAGCTTGAGAAGTCTTGGACCAGCAGAAGGCTTCTCCTGATCATTGATACGAGCTTCCTTGTATCCTCAGCCCTCTCGAGAAGATATATTCCAGGCAGCCTCCCATCTTTGACGAGCTTCACCCCGCTTCTATCGGCTTCCTCTAAGATGTCCTCAGGGGAGGCTAGGAAGATATTTAACGCCACATAGGTTCTCGGCTCGTTCTCATCCTGAAATTTCATGAGCCTATGAGCCTCAGCTCTTCCCAAAACCCTGTAAAGCATTCTGATAAGCCAGGGCTGATAGCGGCTGGGAGCTGGGAAGATCTGCTCGAGGTGATGAAAGGATCTGAGAAGACCTATCCAGGGCTCGATTTCCGATGGCCAAAGCCCCTTCATGATCCTTCTCAAAGCTCTTACAAGCTCCTCCGAATCGCCTAGATCTATTCCAGATCTGATCGAGCAGAGAATCAGGCTCAGCAGGAGCTTTGAATCTTCTTGAATCTCATCTTCGATGAGTCTTTCGAGAAGCTCTCTCGCCCAATAGTTGTTGACGGCATAGAGGTATAGTAGCTTGCGAGCAAGCCTCAGAACTCTGGTCCTCGGCTTATGGGCTCTAGAGATCTGGTAAAGAGCTGCCTTAAGAGAGATCTCTTCTTCGAGGTGTCTCTTAGCGGCGGCGAAGGCTAGGAATACTGCTTCCGCGACCTCCTTAACATCCATTCTCCCCTAAAATCGATTATTCCAGGTCTTTAAGGTTCGGCTCTAAAACCCTATATTAGCCTGCTGCAGATTATTAGCTTGGAATGGGGCAGACGAGCCTTGACGATCACATTCGCGTGAATAAGCTTTTCCTGCTTGGATGTAGTTACGATGGAAGAGCTGGGAAAGCTTACTTGAAGCTTCTGAACCCTGAGACGCAGGAGGTTAAGCTGGTTTATGATGAGAGCGGCCATAAGCCCTACTGCTATGTCAAGGAGCCCATCGAGAAGGTCAGGGAGCTTAAGCTTCCAGGAGTCGTCGAGCTGACCAGAGAGAAGAAATACGATCTGCTGAGAGATCAGGAGGTCGAGGTCACCAAGATAGTTGCCAGCGATCCTCTGGCGATAGGTGGAAGCAGCAGCTCGATCAGGGAGAAGATCAAGTCTTGGGAAGCGGACATACCATATCACCTCTGCTACCTGTATGACCTGAGATTGACCCCGTGCATGCCATACAACCTAGTTGATGGAAAGCTCGTAGAACTATCTTCGAGCAGCTGGAAGATCAAAGAGATAGTCGAGAAGATCTTCGGAGACTTCTCCGATGAGGAGAAGAGGCTTTTAGCTGATTGGGTTAGCTTGCTGGAAGCCGAGCAGCCGAAGCTCAAACACCTCTCCCTAGACATCGAGGTACTATCTCCTGTCGCAACCAGAGTTCCATCCCCAAGCAAGGCCAGAGACAGGGTTGGAGCCATAGCTCTCGTCGGAAGCGATGGAAGAAGGGAGGTTTACCTGCTCAAGACCTCAAGGGCTAATGAGGCATGTGAGATTGAGAGCTGTGAGGTTAAGGTTTACGAGGATGAGGTGAAGATGCTTAAAGACCTCTTCGAGGTGATGAGGGAGTATCCAGTTGTGGCGACCTTTAACGGAGATGACTTCGACCTCCCATATCTCAGGCATAGAGCTGAGGTTCTCAAGATCTCGAAGGATGACATCCCGATAAGTTTGGGGAGGGAGGGAGCATCCCTGAAGCATGGAATACACATCGACCTCTACAAGTTCTTCATGAATAGGAGCATTCAGATTTACGCCTTCGATAACAAGTATAGGGAGCACACGCTTGAGGCGATAGCTCAAGCTATACTTGGAAAGGGCAAGGTGGCCATAGAGAAGCCGATAGGAGAGCTGTCTGGAGAGGAGCTTGCGAGATATTGCTTCCAGGATGCTCTTCTGGTCCACGAGCTATTGACCATGGACGACGAGCTGATCTTGAAGCTTCTGGTCGTCTTGTCGAGGATAAGCAGGATGCCAATAGAGGATGTCTGCAGGCATGGAGTGTCTGGATGGATCAAGAGCTTGCTATACTTTGAGCATAGGAGGAGAGGATGCCTGATCCCGAGGCATGATGAGCTCCTGGAGGAGAAAGGAGTGATTTCGACCAAGGCCGTGATCGAGGGGAAGAAGTATAGGGGAGCGATCGTCGTCGAGCCCACCCCAGGAGTTCACTTCAACGTGATCGTCCTAGACTTCTCATCTCTATATCCATCCGTGTTGAAGGAGTGGAACCTGAGCTACGAGACGGCGAGGTGCCCGCATCCAGAATGCAGGGACAACGTGGTTCCAGAGACGAGCCACTGGATATGCAAGAAGCGCAGGGGAATTCAAAGCGAGGTTATAGGATGCCTCAGGGACATCAGGGTCAGATGGTATAAGCCTAAAAGCTCCGACCGAAGCCTTCCAGAAGGTCAGCGGAGATGGTATGGCGTAGTCCAGAGAGCTCTGAAAGTGTTTCTGAATGCGGCTTACGGAGTCTTCGGGTTCGAGGAGTTCCCCCTATACTGCCCGCCCGTCGCGGAAAGCACCGCCGCCATAGCGAGATACGCTTTCAAGAAGACCGTCGAAAAGGCTAGAGAGCTCGGAGTCAAAGTCCTATACGGGGACACGGACAGCCTCTTCATAAAAACCGAGGATGAGAAGGTGATAGATGAGCTCGTTGCGTGGGCGAAGAGGGAGCTTAAGCTGGACCTAGAGCTCGACAAAAGATACAGATATGTCGTCTTCTCGCAAAGGAAGAAAAACTATCTCGGGGTAACGGACAAGGGAGTAGTAGACGTCAAGGGGCTGACTGGGAAGAAGGCTCACATACCGAAGTTCATCAAGGACGCGTTCGAGGAAATGCTGAACATCTTGAGGGAGGTTAAGAGCGAGGAAGAGTTCGAGAAGGCGAAGAGCAGGATCGAGGAGCTGATAAGATCGAAATATCAAGCCCTGAAGAGAGGAGAATATAGCCTGGAAGACCTATCTTTCAGGGTGATGCTGTCGAAGAGCGTGGAGAGATACGTGAAGACCACCCCACCCCACGTGAAAGCCGCCAAGAAGCTGATCAACCGAGGAGTAGCAGTCGTCCCAGGAGACATAATCACCTA
>CAYXHS010000035.1:0-11538 GCA_964465105.1 uncultured Nitrososphaeria archaeon | reverse complement strand
GCTTCATCCGCTGAGACCGCGAAGTCTCTTGAGACCGCTGAGGCGGCAACCCTGTATGCGGCCGCCAGAGCTTGCACGTCGTGGCCTGCCTCACGGGTTAGCGCTGCGAGCTTGATCGACTCTGACTCGAACTCCGCGAAGGATCGGATGCTTTCCCTGATGCTGTTCGAGATCTCGTTCAGGATGTTGAAGCCCACGAGACCTGTGACCACCCCTCCAGCGATCTCGCCGACCTTTCTCAATCTCGATGCGAGCTGGCTGAAGCTCTTGGAAGCATTCTCGACTTCCTTAGACGTTTTCGCGACATGCCTGCTAACGCTCCTGAGAGCTGATGAAGCCCTGTCAACCCCCTCGATCACGACCCTAACCAGATAATCTCTGCTCGACATCAGGCCGCTCACCCTATGTAGAGCCTTCTCCTCTGATCAGGTCTAAGCCTCCTATCCCTACCCCTCTTGATCCTCTCAGCAACTCCTCCGATCCTATTCTCGAACCCGCTTAAACTGAGGAGAACTAGGTCGAAGATCCATGCCGCTGGCCCTTCATAGCCCAAGAGAATGCTAGGCGGAACCCCGAGGATCATGGCCGCCTCGCCTACCGCGCTCCCGTAGGTTCGCTGGAAAACCCCGCCGCCCTAACGGCTCTCCTTATCTCGTTGCTAACCTCGGCGACGAGCTTGAAAATCAGCTCAAGCCAATCCTCCTGACTCGGCTTAGGCTCTATGAACCTGCTCAGCTCCTCCATCGCGGCCTTCAGGTCTTCAGCCGCCTGCTTCGCGCTGCTGGCAGTTTGAGGTATCCCCGCCAACCCGCTTCCAAGAAGGTTCACGTAGGGGATCACGTAGGCTGGAAGATCGATTGAATATTCTCTTTTCCCGACCTTTATCTTGAAGGTCATTCTCGGCTCCCTCTAGTAGCTCGGCACCTGATTCGTCAGGGTGACCTTGATCACGTCCCCGTTCGACGGCTTTAGGGCCGCGAAGTCTATGCTCTGGATTATTGGCTCCGACCCCGACATCTCCCCGCTCCAGGCCGAGTAGACGATCCTTGGAAGCTCAAGCTCGAGCTTGTTCCTATATCCTGCCTCGATCTCATCTCCGTTCATGATTATCTTGATCGACGCCTCCTCATCATTCAGGAAGGAGTCTAAGAAAGACCTGTCTGAGAACCTTACATCCATGCTCCCAGTTATCTCAAGGTCTCCGAGCTCATGCCTCGTCAGGTATCTCGAGCCTATTACGTGATGATCGGTGGATGGGTTGTTGTTTATCTCCATGCTGAGAGCCCTGAGCTCCGCCTGAACATCGTTTATCATTATCGTGGCGTCTCCAGAGTGCCATGACCTAGCGGAGGGGAAGCTCGGAGCCTGCGGGGTTGACTGCTCCTCCTTCTGGCCTAAGATTCCAGCCGTTGCCGAGACATATTCCCCTGGAGCTAGCTCGAGCTTGAGAGACTCAAGTATCGTTGAGATTATTCTCCTGGCTGAGCCGTCGAAGCCTATCTCAAGCGTGTAGGTCGGCGGGGTTTCCCCGATCTCGCAAGCCGTGAAGGTGTGCGCGTAGACCGATGGAGCTCCAGTTGGATCGGGTTGGCTGACCTCCACCTTACCGAGAAGCATCAGCAGGAAATCCCCTATCGTCTCTGGATCGACCTGGATCTCTATCTCGCCCGATGCGATCACGTTTCCAGGAGCCTTGTCGAGAGGGAACCTCGAGGCGACCGTTCTCCTGAGGATGGGCTCCTTCTCGCATGCCACGTCTATTCTAAGCGGGTCGACGAACTTGGTCGGAGTTGAAGGCTCCCCGAAGGCCGACTCCTTACCAAGTCCGAGATACCTGCTCATCTCAACCTTCATGGAAAGGGCTGAAGTATTTTTCGCATCAAGCCTCCCCGAGGACCTCATCCAGCAAGCTTCCCATCTCCCTGAGAGCTTCTGACACGGCTCTCGCCAAGATCAGCCTAGGCTTAGATCCAGGATGCCTAACATATCTCACGTAGACGACCTCTCCGCTGAGCTCGAACCTCAGGGCTCTTGCCCTTCTAGCCCTTATCAGATGGGATCTCGTCCCGAACTCGACAAAGCTCGCGTAAGGAGCCTCCGATCTTCCCATCACGACCTCATAGCCGATCCTAGTCCTCCTTACGCCTATGCTCTTCCTAAGCCTCCCAGTCCTCCTCGGAGCGATCTCATATGCCTTCTCCCGAATAAGCCCTGCAAGCCCCCTAGAGATCATGGGATAAGCTCTTCCCAGTTTTTCGATCGCCTCGAGGAAAGCGTTTAGGTTTTCCAGCTTCAATCCTCGACGAGCACCTCTACCAGCATGTATATCCTGTGACCGTATGCTGAGGCTGAAGGAGCTTCAACTCGCTCGAAGCTTATGGGCTTCGCATCCTTAACCAATCCCCCCAGGCTTCTATCCTTCATCACCTCCGAGTATAGGGTCCACATTATCTTCTTCGCCTGATCGTATGCGATTGACGGCTCTCCGCTCACGCAGTCTATGACATACTCGAACCTCCAGACATGCATCCTCCTCCCGCCTATCGTCAGATCCCTCATCTCCCCCTCCCTGATCCAGACGAAGACCCTAGGAGACTTGAAGCCCCTGCTGAGCGAGGGCTCAGAGACCGAAACCTCCTCAACTCCCTCAACGCTCTCAGCTATCGATGCAAGAGCTTTCTCAACCTCATCGAACAGGCTCTCAAGGCTCATCAGCCGAAAGACAAACCTCAAGCGAATTTATCGCATCGATGCGATAAATGCGTAGAAATCGTTTCAGGGCTCGATGTCGGCTGCGAGTAGGACTCGTGAGATCCTAGAAGACCTGCTCAAGAAATATGAGATGCTCTCAAGGAGGCTTGACTCGGGCTTCAGCAAGCTTTCCGCAAACCAGCTCGTCAGGCAAGTGGATGCTCTCACTCGGCTCGCCAAGCTCATCCTAAGCTATAGAAGCGTTCTCGATCTCGAAGAAAGGGAGCTTGAGCTCACGAAGATCCTCTCAGAGCTTAGGGAGGAGCTTGAATCTGATAAGCGTGCGATGATCGTGAAGAGGGGAGGTGGAAAGCCGCTTGAATGTTCCAAGCTCTTGGAGAAAGCTCTCTCGGAATTCAGGAGGCTTAAGCTTCTCATCGCGGGAGGTGGAGAGTATGAGTGATGTCTTGGAGAAGCTTAAGCTGATCAAGGCTGGAGAGTATATCGAGGTTCTCTGGGGAGATGCATGCATCTATGAGCGGGTGACAGAAAACATGCTTAGGAGCATGAAGCCTGAGCACCTCGACACTCCCATGAGAAACGTCGGAAGATACCTTGGGGTCAGGAGCGGGAAGCTCATGCGCTACCTGGTCTTATGGATCGGGCAGGATGAGAAGGGCCATAAGCTCGCGATCATACCTGTCTCGCTGATAAAGGACGTCAAGCGGTCGGCTGGACAACCCGCTGAAAAGAGACCCCTGATCTCTCACAGGTTTTACAGGCTTCACGGGAAGGCCGTCAAGATCTATGGGGTGAAGAGGGTTGCGGACTAAGCGCGCGGGCTTCGTCGTGAAGCGAAGGGATCAGCTTAGATGGGGTAGAAGCGATTGGGCTGCCCTAATCCTCACCCTCCTCACTATCACCTCGATAGTTCTCATCGTTCTTGGCGAGGATGAGGCGGCGGAGAAGCTCTTCATTTTCCTGGCTGGAGGGGGATTCGGCCAAATCCTCCAATCCCTTGTAGATCGCTGACTCCTTCCATTTCTTCGATCTTCTGGGAACAACCCTCAAAGTCGTCCCACAGCATATACAGGTCTTCCTCCTCCTCGAGTCGAGCTTATAGTATATCTTCAGGTCTGGGAAGCTCGCCTTACAAGATGGACAGTAGAGATACTTGACCTGCCTAGGCTTCCACCAAGGTCTATGCAGGACGTCTGGAAGAAGCTCGCAAAGCCCTCTGCAATCCTTATGGCCCATGCGGCATAATGGCTTGAAGAAATATTTTGCTGGAATCTTTAACATGGGGTTCCACTTTCGGTGAAAAGGTTCCCATAGGGTAGCGTTATATGTCTCCTAATTCGTCTTGATTGGTGGAGCATGGTCACGACCGTGATGACCTTCAGCTGCGATGTTGAGGATGCCTTGGCGATCGAGAGATACTGTAGGATGAAGGGGTATAGTAAGAGCTGGTTCATCCGAGAATGCGTCATGCAGGTTGTTGAGGGCAGGGCTCCCCTCATGCCCCGAGATCTGAGACCCATGATGAAGGCCAGGAGCTCAGATTAGAAATTCCTCGGCGGGCTGATGGTATAATGCTAGGGCTAAAGCGTATGCGAGGTCGTCGTGGGTTCCAGGTCTATGGGTAAACCTGAACCCGCCTCTCCAAGTTCGCTCATACTGGATGCAGTTCAGGTGGCTTAGGAGCTGCGGATCGTTCGGGAGGATGAGCTCCCCCTTCTCCAAGCTGAGCTTCAGCCTTCCAAAAATCTCCTCTTTCACTCGCTCGGTCAAGCTTACTCCGAAGACTGGAAGCCCAAGCTCCCTCAGATGCTCAACTATCGGCCCACCTATCCCAGTCTCATCGACTATGAGGGCTTTCATAGGCGCGGAGCGGTGGATTCCATAGATGAAAGCATCGAAGTCGACGTAGCTCTCGCATCTCTCAGCCCTCCAATACGTTACCTTCCACTTTCTCTTGCTCCGATCATACTTCACTCCGACGACCGCGGCGAGGCTCTCCCTTCCCCCTGGATCATATCCGTATACGGCTTCCTCTTCGAGCCTCGGATCGTAGTCTTCCACGCATCTTCTCAGGAGCTTCATGGGGAAGAAGCTTGACCTATCATCGAGGAACTTGGCCTCATACTCCACTAGGAAGCGCTCCTCCCCTATCAGCCTATGCTGCTCTCGGAGAAAGCCTTCACCTATCATGGGGTTCAGCCTGGAAGGCCAATGATATTTGCTCCAGCCTCCATGTTCTCCGCACCAGATCTTGTAGAAGATGTGGTTCTTGTCCCAGGGGGTTGAGAGCATCCAGCAGAAGCCGTTCGTTGAGGATATCATGGGGAGAGCAACGTTCGCTATGACCTTCTCGGGCATGAAGGCGGCCTCATCCAAGACTATGAGGTGGGCGGTATATCCTCGCAGGGTGTCTCCCCTGCCGCATGGTAAAGCGATTATCTCGCTGTCGTTCTCGAACACGATCATCCTTTTGGTCTTTTTCTTCACGCTGTATCTCAGGATGCTTGAGTCCACGAACCTGAGAACCTTCTCGAAGAGAAGCATGCTTTGCCTCAGGGTCGCTGAGATGAGAAGCGAGGTGGATCCCTCGTGAGTCGATGCGAAGTATATTGCCTTAGCAGCTGCTGAGGTCGATTTCCCGACCTGCCTTCCAGAGCAAACTATAATCCTCTTGCTTGGATCGTTTAGGAACTTCTCCTGATACGGATATGGGTTGAAGCCTAGGATGAGCTTGGAAAATAGGGTTGGAGTTTTGATGAGCTTCTTCAGGGCGTCTTCAAGCGAGATCGAAGAATCCAGCCTTCCTCTCGATGAGCCTCTCAAGCCTCCTCCTCGCGACCTGAACATAGACATCCTCCTCTGATCCAAGCTCCGCCCGCCTCCTCTGCCTGATCAGCCCCGCAGCCCACTGAGCCTCTATATCCGCCAAGATCTCCAGGAGATTTTCATCGGTTATCGGGGTCTCGAAATGCTCTGAAAGCATGTCGTTCATTTCAGCGTCAACGGCTTCGAGGACCTCGCTTATCTCCTGATCTAGACTTGAGTCGTCCTGCGGGTGCTTGAGCCACCACTTGACGTCGGAGACGCTCGCATAGGTCATGTCAGCCACCTCCGCTTCTCAGACCTCTCCAGAATTTTTCGCATATCCTCAGCCAAGTCCTCCAGCCTGGACTCGATTGACTCGATCTTGCACTCGATCCTGACAAGCCTAAGCTCCATGCCCTGAAGGGATTTAGTCAAGAGATCCATCAGGTATCTCTCCAATCGAGACCTCTCCGACGCCATATGTCCACCTCTCCAAGAAAACTAGGAGAAGGAGAAGGCCGAGAAAGATGCAGTAGATTATGGATGTGATCAGGGTGAGCTGACCTCCTATCTCAGGGTTATGCTTGGAAACTTCAGCTAAGACTCCATAAATAAGGGGGAGGGAGAGCAGAAGGAGAGCTGCCGCCGCGAGCCTCCGATACATCCCTCATCTTCTCGTCGTCGCCGCGGTTATCCTTCGATCCAGGTATTCGAGCTTCTCATGGAGATATCTGTCGAGGTCGATTAGCTTCTGCTCGATTCTGATGAGAGCTGAATAGATCTCCCTTATGTCGAGCTCCCTCACCGTGATCCCGTCGGATCTCAAGCCCTCTCACCTCACGCGGTAATGATCTTGACTATCGCCTTATCCCACTTCGCCTTCGCCGCGATGCAGTGGCTCCCAGCGACGTAGACCTTCCTAGCCTTCACGTCTCTGAAGGTCTCGATCAAGAGATCCCTGCTTATCGCCATCACGAATGCATCCCTCTTCTTGAATAGGATCGCGTGATAGGTTGTCACCCCGCTTCCCGTCCCCGTCTTCACCCTCGGGCTCACGAATACGTCCACTCCGAAGAGCCTCGCTATCACGCCGGTCTGCGGGTCGAAGGTTCCGAACTGCATGGCGGTCTTCACGTAGTCCTCCTTCAGCAGATCCTCATACTGCTTCGGGTGGAGAACCAGGACGAGGTCTCCTAGGGCGAAGCCGACGTTGTTGTTCCTGAGCTGGGTTAAAGCTGAGAGGATCAGATCGCTCGTGAAAGTGTCCGTGGAAGTCAGCTCAGCCTCGCTCTTCCCTCCAGGCGTCAGGGTCATTCCAGCCGAAGCATCAAGCTCCTCCAAGATCATGTCGTCCGAGCTTAGCTGAGCAGCCTCCGCGAGACACCTCGCTATGACGGCTCCCAGATCCTCGGTCATCCGCTCCGCGTCAACATAGGTGAAGCTTTGGATCGCCCCGTATTCAGCTGGCTCGACCTCGACGAAGCTTATCGTCTGAGATGATTCAGGGGGCTCGGTTCCAGGAGTTAGCTGGCTGAAGGTTATCGAGCTTATTATCGGGAGGGTTGCGGTCTTCTCTCCGCGCTCAAGGGAGACAACCTCTCCGAAAGCTCTGAGACCTAGCGGAGCTCCTGCAGGAACCCTGAAGAGGGGCATCGAGTGGGTTACGGGCTGGTCGGAGGTTCCTGTTACCGCTTCCCTCGCCTTGAGCTTAACGCTTTCAGCGATCTTCCTTCCAATCTGCCTGCACAGCTCGTTGAAGGATCTAGGCTCCTGATCCAACCTCTCGACGACGATCTTCTCCCCGCTCTTCTCCTTCATGGCCTTCACGCCCTCACCCAAGTCTCGGGAAGAATATTTCGCATAGGACGCTGCGAGGATCCTCTTGAGAAGCTCATGAGCTTCATCGACGAGGCCGACGCACTCCAGGATCTGGAAGCTTCGCAGAGGCTCATCGATCTTGGATAGGCTTTCAAGCTTCTCCATGCTTGGAGGCGTCTTCCCGAACTGCTTGTAGTGGGCTGCCAGATGCCTATAGACTCCAGGCCTATCCTCCTCAGGTATGTTTACGCCTCCTCTCGCTCCGAAGAGGGCGGCCATGGCGGCTGCGACCCCTTTCCAGACTGTGCAGAATTTTCCATCGATCAGCTCGTGGTGCGGAAGCTTGTAGCTTCCGAAGTTTTCTGGATCATGTTCATCATACCATGCGAAACCCAGCCTGTATTTCGCCCAGTCGATCGACTCCTTTGACCCGCTTCCATCCCTGCTGGCCCACTTTCTCAAGGAGGCGATCGCCCGCTCCTTATTCCATGGTCTATCCAGGGGAGCGAGGTCTGCTTCATGGACCTGGACGGCCCGCTCGACTGCCCTCAGCCTTATCGATTCAGCAAGCGTGATTCCCGCCTCTGGGATCCCTGGAACGGCGACGAGGGAGATTTCTCGGAGGTGGAGGTTCCTCGGGACGATGACCCCATCCACGAGGTCTATGGTCTCGTAGTCCGCTCCGAGGCTCACGTGCTTCACGAGGCCATTCCTGATCTTCTCCGCGGCATCCTCATCGAATATCTCAGCCTCGTACCTGATTTCCTTGTTCACTTCATCCCAGTATACTTTGGCCTTTCCGACAGCCTTATCCGCGGCCACGTGCTCCCAGTATACTGGAACCTCTCTTCCATCGATCTCTTCCGCCATCTTCCTAAGCTCTTCGGGCAGGTATAGTCGATTGTTTCTGCTCACCCTCGCTGAGGTCAAGACGCCCTTGATCCGAAGCACCCCGTCAGCCCAGCCTAAAACCTCCAGGCTCATCGGCGCAACTGTCTCTGGGTGAGGATTTTACGCATCGATGCGTAAAATGCTTCTCGAGATAAAGGGCTTGACGCCATGAAGAATGTTCTCAACGGAATTCTGAGAAGGCTTGGGCTGAAAGCTGAGGAAAGTTTCTTCGAGGGGTCGGGGATCGAGCAGGGATCAACCAGCATCCTCCCTGGAAACTTCTTCAAGCGGAGGCTTGAATGCTTCTTGAAAGATCCTGACACCTATACCGCGATAATCTCCCTGACCGCTCTCATCGTTGGCCCAGGGTTCCACGTCTCAGGAGACGAGAGGGCTGTGAACATCGTCGATGACTTCAATCGAGAGGTTGGGATGGATCAGCTTCTCTTCAAAGCTATCTCCGAGATGCTTTGGGCTGGAAACAGCTTCTGGCTGAAGGTCTATGAAGATGGAAGGCTCACGGCCTTGAGACATATTCCCTCAACCTCGATAGCGGCGATCCATCGAAGCGACTTCGAGATAAAGGCTCTTGAGGTTCAGTCGATCGGAGGAGAACTGCTGAAGATCGGATTTGAGAACGTCGTCCACTTCTATTTCATCAGGCATGGGGGAGAGGTTTTGGGATCGCCGATCAACAGGCCTCTGACCGAGACAAGGCTATTCTATGACGCGGATAGGGGGACGTTCCACGAGCTTCCGAGCTACTATGACATCAAGTGGGGGATGGAGTGGGCGATGTGGAAGGTCTTGATGAAGTATCCTCCGAGGCACATCTACCTTTTCCCGAGGCTGAGCGGGGAGGCTCAAAGAGAGTATGCGGAGAAGATCAAGCAGATGCTTCCTGGAGAGGATATAGTGACGAATCAGGAGATAAGGGTGATCGACGCCAAGATGGATCCCAGGGCGAGGTTCGACTCGTACATCGAGTATCTTGACAACAAGATCACGATAGGGCTCATGAACACGATCTTAAGGCTTTTCACGAAGCCTGGCTTCACGGAGGCGAGCGCGAGGGAGGCCAACAGGATTCAGGCCAACCTAGTCGCGGCGATCCAGCGGGCGGTCAAGCGGACCGTTGAGAGGCAGATCTACTATCCGCTTCTCGAGAGCTATGGGATCGATCCGAAGAAGGCGGAGGTTAGGTTTAACTGGGGCATCCCCGAGAAGCCTAGGATAACTTTGGAGGACGTTCAGAGGTTTTACTCGACTCCTCCCCACGTTGAGCCAGCTCTCACGAGACCCGAGGTCAGGAAGATCCTGAGAGGCTTAGGATTCCCGATAGCCGAGGAGGCGGAGGAAAGATGGAAGGTGATCGAGTCGCTGAACTTCATCACCATCCAGCTGAGAAGCCTTGAGAAGCTGAGAGACGGAGGTCTCAAGGAGCTCGTCATAGATCCCAGAAGGGGAATAACCCTGACCTTGTCTGGAGATGAGCTCGTGTCGGCGACCTTCGATAGGAGGAGGTGGCCTAGCTGGGATGCTGAGCGGGCTGAAAGCTGGCTGAAGGAGAACCTCGAATCGATCAAGCTGTTCCTGAGCTCACATGATCATAGGGAGGAGAATAGATGAGACTGGAAGCTTTCCTCATCATGTTCATCGGCGGGCTTCTCTACTCGGCGGTAGCTCTCCTGAAGAGCAGGGTTGAGGGCGAGGAGTTTGATCAGAACAAGCTCCTGAAAACGATGTTTCTGGCTGGGATCCTCGCGGCGGTCAATGGCATCCTCGAAGAAGGCGATCTCTCGGAGATCGAGCAACTCGTTCGAGGGGCTGGGGAGACTGTCCTACTTGACAAGGCTTTGAAAGCCTTGGTCGCGGCCTTGAGAAGGTCGTCGGGTGAGAGATGGTTAGGCTGAGGATCAGCTTAACCGAGGAGGAGAAAAGAGGTCTTCTAAGGATCAAGGTGAACAAGTCGTTCAAGGCTGGAAGCAGGATAACCAAGAGAACCCTAGAGGTCTCGAAGGCGTTCGGGATAGGGGTTGACGAGGAAAAGGTCTTCCCAGTTTTCAGAGACTTCGAGCTAGACATCGAGCCTGGAGACGTGGTCTACGTTACTGGGGAGAGCGGGTCAGGGAAAAGCGTCTTGCTGAAGGCTCTTGTGAGGGAGCTTTCAAGGCATAGGGAGTTCGGGGGAGTGATCGCGAGCTGGGAGCTCGAGGTTAGGCCGGGCGAGATCCTTGTTCATGGGGTCGGCCGAGACGCCTCCGAGGCCATGAAGATCTTGAGCATGGTGGGGCTGAACGAAGCATACCTCTTCCTGAGAAGATACAGGGAGCTCAGCGAAGGCCAGAAATATCGATACAAGCTTGCGAAAGCCTTCTGGAGCGGAAAGAAGACCCTAATCTTCGACGAGTTCTGCTCAACCCTAGACCGAGTAACAGCGAGAATCGTCGCATACCTTGCTCAGAAGTTTTGCAGAAAAAACAGGAGAACCCTCATCGCGGCGACGAGCCACGAAGACCTGGCCCACGACCTAAATCCAGACCTTATTGTGAGAAAGAGCTTCGGCCCATACGTGGAGGTGGCTAGGCTTAAGCCTTCCCCGAGGCCATGCAGCATATTGGAGAAGATCAAGGTCGAGAGCGGAGACTATCAGGACTACAAGATCCTCGCCCCATTCCATTACATAGGAAGATCCGCTGGATACATTAGGAAGATATTCAGGGCGGTGGCGCAGCTCGATGGAAGAAGGGAGCTCGCAGGAGTCATAGTCTACTCTCACCCATATCTCGATGTCTCAGCGAGAAGCACCGCGGTTCAGGAGCTAAAGGAGCTGCGGAAAATCCTAAACAGGAGAGCTTATGCCAAGCTCATTGACGAGTCTTTCAGCAGGATCTCGAGGGTAATCGTTCACCCGAAGTATCGGGGGATAGGAGTCGGGACGATGCTGGTAAGGGAGACCTTGAGGAAGGCTGGAACGGCCTATGTCGAGGCGCTCGCGGTCATGGCGAGATACAATCCGTTCTTCGAGAAGGCTGGAATGAAGAGAATAGAGTATGAGTCCAGGTCTATGGAGATAATTGAGAAGACTCTTGAGAGGCTTGAGCTTCTCGGAGTAGACCCATCCCTCATAAACTCGAGAACCTATCTCAGAAGAACCTTAACCGAAATGAGTAGGAGAAGGCTGAGAGAGGTGGCGGATGCCGTAAAAAGGATAGCTCAGGTCAAGCTCATGAGCCCGAAGATCGCCGAGGGGATCGAGAGGCTTGACATCGACTCCATGGTAGATGCCTTAAGCAGGGTTAGGGCCAAGCC
>CAYXHS010000034.1:0-12092 GCA_964465105.1 uncultured Nitrososphaeria archaeon | reverse complement strand
TGGGAGACATGGGGGAGATCCTGCCGCTTCTTATCAGCCAGCTCAGCTTAACGGGCCTAACCCTCAGAGGTTTATCCTTCATTCACCTCACATCCATGAAGAGGTAGCTTCCCGAGAGAATGGAAGTGGCTCAGTCAAATGCCTTCACTTCATCGAATCAGCGTAACTCTGATTCTTCATCGCCGTAATTGGCTTAGGAGGGCTGGCTTATTAGGCTTTCAACCCTCTTCAGCCGCTCAGGCTCGCCATCCTCCTATCTTCACTCCGACGGGGATTATGTAGAGAGGCTCACCCATCCCACCTACTATCTTCTTAACCTCCTCATCGTAGAACGCTCCGATAACCACGCAAGCGAGGTTCAAGCTTATGCACTGGAGATAAACATTCTGGCCGACGTGCCCAACCTCCATGTGCACGTATCTTATCCCCCGATCCCCATACCTGCGGGTAGTTCGCTCATAGACGGCATTTATCACTAGGTTGACCGCGGCATCTCCAACCCACTCCTGACCCAAAGCCGCTTTCATCAAGTCAATCGTATAATCTCCTAGCTTCACGAGCTCAAGCTCATGAGAGCTCGGTAAATAGTGGTAGACACCCGCTGGGAGATCCTTAACTCCGCCCTCCTTGACGACGACGTAGACCTCGAGCGGGTAAGTCGCTCCTGCAGAGGGGGCTGCCCTGAAGCCTGTGGATTTCTGGGTTATGCCTTGAGCCGCCCAGAGGATTTGAGATAGCTGGCTTAGGGTGATGGGCTCAGGCTCATATTCTCTGATGCTTCTCCTGAGAAGTATGGCTTCCTCTATTGAGACCTGGCTCTTATAGGATGGCTCAGGAAGCTTCATCCGTTCCTCACCTCTCGGCACGCTCTTCCTCACCTCCTCTCCGCGAAAAATCTTTAGCTTGAGGGAGGCAGCTAGTGAGGCTAAGACCGCGACGCCAAGGAGCCCCAAGCTTATGAGAAACGCCCTTCTTCTCATCCATCTCCAGAGGATTAATGTTGAGCGCTTGTATAAGCGTTATAACCGTGTTCTATGAAAATCGGGCAAATCAGCTGGATAGAATGAGGCAGGAGATCAGGCTCCGAATCTTAAAGGTTGGGATAAAGTGAAATATTCAGTTAGAAGACTAATATAGGATGAGAGGAAATCATACTTCATGAAGAAAGCTATAGTTCGTCCAGAAGACGTTGAGACCCAGGTATTTGACTGGGGGACGATCAAGTGGCTTAGCTGCCCAGCCGTGACCGATGCTAAGAAGTTCACCTTCGGAGTGGTCATAGTTGAGCCTGGAAAAGGCCATGACAAGCACAGCCATCCTGACGCTGAGGAGATAATCTACGTCATCTCAGGAGTCGCGGAGCAGTTCGTCGAGGGGGCCGAGCCTGAAACGGCTCCCATTAAGCAGGGAGATCTCGTCTATATACCTCCAGGAGTAACCCACGCAACATGGAACAAGGGCTGGGATCCGCTGATATTGATCGTTGTTTACTCTCCTCCTGGAGCCGAAGAGGATCTGAAGAAGATAGCCGACAAGGTTTTGCCGCCTGGCGAGAACCCAGTGATCTCAGCGGTCCAAAAATAGGCTGTAAGCCGAGCGTAAAATATCTCTCATAATTCTTTTTAGAGCATTTGAACATTCAGAACGTTTAAGTATCCTCAGAGGAAAACTATCATCATGGTTAGACGCATACCCAGATCTGACATCCTGAAGAGATTTAGGGAGCAGGTTGCTGAGGGTAAGCCGATTATCGGATGCGGTGCTGGGACTGGTATCTCGGCTAAGATGGCTGAAGCAGGAGGAGCCGACCTGATAGTCATCTATAACTCTGGGAGGTTTAGGATGGGGGGCAGAGGATCCCTTGCAGGCTTGATGCCTTATGGAGATGCGAACGCGATAGTCGTCGAGATGGCTCGTGAGGTCATACCCGTGGTCAAGAAGACCCCGGTTCTAGCTGGTGTATGCGGAACTGATCCCTTCAGGGACATGGAGGTTTTCCTGAAAGACTTGATCCATTTGAACTTCTCGGGAGTTCAAAACTTTCCAACCGTAGGCTTGATAGATGGTATCTTCAGAAAGAACCTGGAGGAAACTGGAATGGGATTCGACAAGGAGATCGAGATGATAGGGTTAGCCCATAAGCTGGATCTCCTGACGACCCCTTACGTTTTCGACGAGGATCAAGCCAGGAAGATGGCTGAAGTCGGAGCAGATGTGATCGTTGCCCACATGGGGCTAACCGCTAAGGGAGAGATCGGAGCTGCGACCTATCTACCCCTCGAGGACGCCGCGAAGAGGGTTCAGAAGATAGCTGACGCCGCAAAGGAGGTGAACCCAGAGATACTGGTCTTATGTCATGGAGGCCCCATCGCCGAGCCTGAAGACTTCGAGTATATTGTGAAACACACGAAGGGTGTTGTCGGGTTCTTCGGTGCGTCGAGCATCGAGAGAATTCCAACCGAGAGAGCTATCAGAGAGCAGACCGCCAAGTTTAAGAGCATAAAAATCGGATAAACCTTCTTCCTTTCAAATCTCCCAAACACTCTTTCTCTTCTATATCCGCATCAGCCAAGACCGTTAAGGAAAAAATTGGAGAGGATAATTTATAATCTAAAAATTGTTTAGGAGGATTACTCTAATATCTCGACGGTTCCATCCATTCCGTTGACTCTAACCTTCATGCCGTCCTTTAGAACTTGGGTCGCAACCCTCGTCCCAACGACGCAAGCGATTCCCCAAGCCCTAGAGATTATCGCTGGGTGAGCCATGGCGGTTCCAGAGTCGGTTATCAGGCCAGCTAGCCTAGGCAGGACTGGCCCCCAAGCTGGGCTGGTCATTATCGCTACTGCGACATCTCCTTTCTCGACCTTCTTGAAGTCGTCGGCGGTCAGCACTATCTTGACAGTTCCCTCGGCGATCGGAGTGCCTGTCGGTATTCCCTTAAGGACCTTCGGTGGAGGAGCTTTTCCTAGGATCACCTGCTTTAGCTTCTCGAACTCCTTAACTCTCTCTACGTCCCATCCCCAATATAGCCTCCAGAACTCTTTAGTCAACGACCATTCGGTAGCCGTCCCGAACCATCCGAGATACGGAACCTTCCTATACTCCTCCTCGAGCTTCTTCCTCCTCTCCTTAGCGACCTTCTTGGAGTCGAAAGCCTTCGGGTCTGCTGCGAGCGTCTTTATCTCATCTATGCGGAGGTAGAATATGTCACTTGGATCCTCGAGCAGTCCCATCTCGACGAACTTCTTTCCGATCTGCCTGAAGACGTATCCCAGCCTTGTCTGGGTTCCCTGGTCATAGTAGAAGTGGTGGTCTGGATTGATGGGCGCCATGGTCAAGACCCTCTGATACCACTTCATTATCTCCTCCTTCTCCTCTGGGGATAAGTTCGCCTTCTCGACGAGCTCTAGGAAGTCCTTCTTCGCCTTCTCGACCTTCTGCACAGCGGTCTGCCTCTCCTTCTCGTAATCGAAGTCGGTGATGTAGTAGAACCTCAGCATGTCTAGGAAGTATTCAGGCTTCTCATAGAAGGACTCGACTTGGAGCTGGTGGACATATGGGCTCATCCAGCCGTAAACCTTCAGGAACTTCATTATCTCATCCATGAAGGCCTTGCCCTCATCGGTCTTCTGAAGCTCCTTAAGGAGCTGTGCTCCAGGCAAGGGCTTCTTGAACACCTCACTCAGGGTCGGAGACTTCTTTATCTTCTCCTTGAGTTCATAGATTCCCTTCAGCCTATCCCAGTTCGCGTCCTGCAAGGATATCGAGAGGTCTCCCAATATCCTCTCATCGGGCTCGCTCTTCAGTATCGCCTTCCACTTCTCCCTGAACGTGGCGAGCATGGCGTAGTATGAGACGTTTACATACCAGTGGTAGTTCCAGTGCTCCGCGTGGATGTCGAGCATGTCCTGCATTACCAGCATCATTTCAGCTATGCTCATCTTGTCGAAGTCCAGGCTATCGATGTACTCGAGGTTCTTCCTCGACTTCTCTCTCAGCCTCTCCCAAATCTCGACCGCATGATCCGCATAAGCTCCTATGACCATATTGTAATACTTGCCGCGCGCCTCGACCATGTTGTCAGGCGGAGGGACTATCGCGTGATAGCATCTCGCTCCAGCTCTCCTAACGACCCAAGCGAAACCATTATCAGGCCAATACCTGTCGAAATACCAGATGGCGGATCTTCCTGGAGTATCTATCCTGTATTGATCCCAGCAGGTGAAGACGTCTTCTTGGAGGGGGGTGAAGATCAGCGGGTGGTGGGCATCGCTCCTCATGTAGAAGAGCTTCTTCTCCTCCTCGACGCTCGGGAAGAGCCATTTATACAGCGGCTCATCTCCCCATTCGATCGGAAAGTTCTCGTCTCCTAGAAAAACCGCATGAACCTTCCCAAGCTTGCTCGTTCCATAATGGGTTCTTAATACTAACTCATCACCTTCTTTCCAGGACATATACTCACCTCATTTTTCAAAGGGTCATTTTATCATTAACATCAGATATATATAAGCGTTAGTTAGGCATATTTTCATAAGAACGAGTTAAATATCTCTTCTCGTGACGCCCTTTAAGGCTTTAACATCACTAACTATTTCGTGAAATCACTTAAATAAACGCACAGGATCACGCTTTAAACAGAACATGGAGCTTCTAGATGAGGAGTTTTTGGTGCTGAATCAAGTTGATTTGAGATATGTTGTGGATGTTCGAGCCTTAAGCAAGGTTGTGGGCGTGAAGCCTGAAAGAATCGAGGAGATCCTATCGAGGCTTGAAAGACTTGGATATCTTCGGCGAGAGGAAGGAGGTTGGACTTTGACTGAGAAGAGCAAGAAGATCGTGAGGGCTCATAGGAGGAAGCTTCTCAAGAAGCTTGGAGAGGAAGGGAGGAAGTCTCTCAGGAAGCTGAATAAGAGGATGGAAGATGCGGGGTTTTATCTCAAGTACACGGTTGCTAGACATCAGCTAGGCGCGGATGGCCCCCTCAGAATACTCGAGTCCATGGAGGAGGTCCATAGAGAGCTCACGGCCGTCATTAACGAGCTTTCAAGGCTTCTACCCTACTTCAGGATCTATCTCCCCAGGCTTGAGCATGCGCTACTCAAGATTAAGGAGGGAGATTACTTGTATATTGACTGGCATCCTGACTCATATCACTTCGTGTATTTCGAGCTCCATGCGGATCTTCTAAGCTATCTGAGAGAGGATGAGGAGTAGGAGAGGTGGCTGGTTAAGGGCTGCTTAAAAGCTCTTGGGCGATCTTAGGAACAGGCTTTCCAAGCTCTATAGCCCATTCGAGAAACTCCCTAAGCTCTGGACTCAGCTTCGGCTTCTCAAGCGGCACCTCTCCCAAGTAGATATTTCCAGTTCCTCCGTCTATAGTTATCACGTCGAACTTCTTAACCACCGTGTTATCGACCTTGAAAAGCTCATTTTCTAAGTCTATCTTTATCGCTTCAGCGCCCACGACCGCAGGCTTTCCCAGCGCCCTGGTCACGACCGCCGCGTGGCTTGTCCTGCCGCCTCTGCTGGTTAATACTCCTACTGCTGCGACTACGCCTTTGATGTCTTCAGGCTTCGTTTCGGGTCTGACGAGTATCACTTTTTCTCCCATCTTTGAATACTTGACCGCGTCCTCGATCTTGAAGACAACTTTCCCGATCGCTATTCCAGGGGATGCATTAAGCCCCTTGGCTATGGGCTTTAGGTCGCACTTTGAGCTTATTCTGGGTTGAAGCAGCCGAATCACCTCCTTGAGATCTACTCTTCCAACGGCTTCCTCCTTTGTGATGAGCCCCTCCTTGACCATGTCGACCGCTATCTTGACCGCCGCCTTAGGAGTTCTCTTACCAGTCCTCGTCTGAAGTATGTAGAGCTTCCCTTCCTGGATTGTGAACTCTATGTCCTGCATGTCCTTGAAATGCCTCTCCAAGGTCTCCGCTATCTTCAGCAGCTGCTCATAGATTTTCGGAAACTCTTTCCTCAGCTCGTCGATGGGCTTAGGCGTCCTGACCCCAGATACGACATCTTCCCCCTGCGCGTTGCGAAGATATTCGCCGTAAAGCCTCTTCTCACCCGTGGACGGATCTCTTGTGAAGCATACTCCTGTCCCAGAGTTCCAGCCGAGGTTTCCGAAGACCATCATCTGGATGTTGACCGCGGTTCCGAGCTCATCTGAGATCTTATACATCCTTCGGTACATCTTTGCCCTTGGATTGTTCCAGGACTTGAAGACCGCTTCGATCGCCATCTCCAACTGCTTTCTCGGATCTTGAGGAAACTCCATCCCAGCGACCTCTCTGATTATCTCCTTGAACTCGTTCACGACCTCCATCAAGGCTTCGGCTGGTAGCTCCACGTCCTTGCTTACGCCGATCTTCTTCTCACACCGCTCGAACGCTTCATCGAACTTTTTGTCAGGTATCTTCAAGACGACCTTGCCGAATATCTCCAACAACCTTCGGTAAGCGTCATAAGCGAACCTCCTACTACCAGTTTCCTCAGCAAGCGACTCCACGATTTCATCATTCAGCCCGAGGTTCAGGATCGTATCCATCATTCCTGGCATGGAAACAGGGGCTCCAGATCTGACTGAAAGCAGAAGCGGCTTCTCCCTGGACCCGAACTTTCTACCAACCTTTGCTTCGATTTTCTTTATTTTCTCGAGGACGGAATCCATGAGCCCATCGGGAAGCCTTCCCAGCCTGTAATATTCTCTGCAAACGTAAGTTGGTATGATTAGGCCGGGAGGAACTGGTAAACCCAACCTAGTCATTTCAACGAGTCCGAATCCCTTGCCTCCAAGATCCATCTTGGAAAGTCCGATCGCCTCCTCGAATAGTAAGGCCATGGGCTTGTCGTCAGTCATAGGTTCCTGCTTCATGCGGTTAAAGCAAAGTTATCTGGATTTTAAGATTGCGTGGATGCATTTTTTCCAGACCCTTGTCATGAGTCTATCAAGAAATATAAGAAAGAAATATAAGAGAGATTAAGAGCTATAATTTCAAGAGATTATGAGCGAAGAAGAGACTCAAGTAGTGTTTAGAGTCCCTTTGTGGATCAGCGTTCCCATAACCGTTCTGATATCGCTGGTGGCATCCTCTCTGACATTAGGGCTATATGCGTTAGCACTTTGGTCCTCGTTCATCGCATGGGCTGAGTATTTCGCTCTCGGAGCCAAACCTGACGCTCTCAAGCCTATCTGGCTCCTCTTTCCATTGGGAGCTCTAACCATGGCCTTCTTCGCCCTCTTCAACCACATCTTCATCATAAACTTCGGATGGAATTCGTGGGTGTCAGTCGCTGTCTGGCTGTTCATCTGGGTTCTGATAGCGGTTTACATAATGCAGTTTCATCCGATATTCCAGAGGGGAAACCTTCCATACTTCAACGGCCTATCGATGTTCCTAGCACTCTACTTCGCCCTATATCTTCCAGGAGGATTCTCATGCCCAGCGGGGGTCGGCTGCGGTCCAGTAACCGGAAATCCGTACCTCGATCCATGGATACTATGGATCTGGATCTCGCTCAGCGGGATCTTCGGAGGATTCTTGGGCTGGCTCAATATACAGCTGAGCTTCCCAAAGGTCGTTAAGGTTAGTAAGTCTTAAACAACCCCCATATTATTTTCTCATTCGACCCTCTTCATTCCAGATAGCTTGAGTAGACTTTCATGAAGCTCGAACCAAATATTGTGATATGACTGCCTATCTAGATCCATATACTCTATGTTTCCATCCATGAGGAGCTTAAGAGCCTTCTCAAATCTCGGTATATAGCGCTTATAGATCGGAAGTATTTCGGAGAGCTTTTCGAGAAGCTTCTTCGTCTCGGAATGGATTACGTTCAGCTGCTCTAATATCGCCATATCGTATTCTGGATCGCTGTGATCGTTCGGAACCATCATTCCATCCTCTTCCTTCATCTGCCACTTGGTAACAAGCTCCTTGAACTTGACGTTCAGCTCCTCGAACTTCCTACAATACTCCAACACCTCGTTCTTTCTGCCCGACTCTTCCAACATCTTCTCACGATACCTCTTAGCTTCCTCCTCTCCAGCCTTCTCTATCTGCCATTGACCATTAACACGCTTTATGAGGCCTTTCTCTGAAAGCTTGGTGAGGATTTCTGATAGCCTGCTTTTCTCTATTCCCGTATCCTCTTCTATGAAGCTCTCATCAGCAAGCTTGAAAGTGTCAAGGTAGTCGAGAACTATGAACTCATCTTGCTCCATCCTTAACTCACCTCTCCTCGGCTCTACACTCAATTTTTCTGAGCTTCGAGACCTTGAACCATATTTAACGATTCTCTTAGCATAGAAAGACTTAATCATCGCGGGCTATACGATATATCGTGTTCAGCCATGGTGGGCTTCATTCCTCGTGAGGAAATATTGAGCAATCTAAGAAAGAAGATTGATGCTGGCGAGCCGATAGTGATCGCAGGGGTAAGCTTGGGAGAAACCGCTAAAGCGGCTGAAGCTGGGGGAGCAGATCTTCTACTGTTCTACACCTCGGGTAGGTATAGGATGATGGGGAGAGGATCTTTGATAGGAATGCTGCCGTATGAAAACGCTAATGAGCTTACCTTGAACATGGCGATAGAGATAGCTCCGGTCGTCGAGAAGACTCCAGTCATAGCGGGAGTGTGCGCAACTGATCCCTTCATCAGCGTGAGGTCGTTTTTAGGCGAGCTTAAGGAGATCGGAGTCTCAGGGGTGATAAACTATCCGACGATAAGCATGTATGGCGAGGAGTTCATGAAGATGCTCGAGTATCAGGGGATAACCTATGAGCTTGAAGTTAACATGATAAGGGATGCTAGGAAACTCGGCATGCTCACGACCCCCTATGCGTTCTCGGCGGAAGAAGCTGAAAAGATGGCGGGAGCAGGAGCGGATGTAATCATAATACATGTGGGGTATAAGAGGCCGCTGCCGAGTATTGAGGAGACCATAGAGAAGGTCGGGAAGATAGTCGAGGCAGCGAAGAAAGTTAATCCAGATGTGTTGATGATTGCTCACGGCGGCCCCATAGTTGATCCTGAGAGCTTCAGGAAGGTCTACGAGAAGACCGATGTCGTGGGATTCATGGGCTTCACGGCAATCGAGAGAGTTCCCGCAGTTAAGGCGATTCAAGAGAGCGTTAAGAGGTTTAAAGCCGTCAAGAAGCAATAGAAACAAAACTTAAATTACCAAGGTGAAGGGGATAATACATGCCTACTCTACCGAGAAAACTTTCCAGGGAGGAGATTCTTAGAAGGCTTTGGAATGAGGTTAAGCGGGGTAGAGCGATAATAATCTCGAGCGCCGGAGACGGCTTCTTCGCGAAGCTCATGGACGCCGCCGAAATAGACATAATCGGGGTTTACAACTCGGGTTATGGGAGGCATCTTGGTATAGGATCTCTTTCAGGCCTCCTCCCGATCTTCGACACGAATAGGCTTGTGATGGAAATGGGCGCCGAGATAATCCCGAGGGTCAAGAACTCCGTGATAATCGCTGGGGTGTGCGCTCAGGATCCGAAGACCATCTGGCCAGTATATCTCAGAAACCTGACCGAAATGGGATTCCATGGGATAATGAACTTCCCGACCGTCGGCCTGATAGACAAGGACTCGCTCTTCAGAAGAAACCTTGAGGAATCGGGATTCGGATACGATAGAGAGGTTGAGGTCATAAAGCTGGCCAGAGAGATGGACATATTCACCATAGCCTATTGCTTCACCCCCGATGAGGTTGAGAAGATGGCGAAGGCTGGAGCGGATGTGATAGCAGTTCACGTAGGATTGACCACGGGAGGATTGATCGGGGCGAAGACCACAGTCAGCATAGAGGAAGCCATAGAGAGAACCAACAAGCTTCTCTCAGCAGCATACAAGGTGAGACCTGAGGGAGACTTCATACCGATAACCCACGGAGGACCCATGGGAGATCCCGAAAGCCTTCAGAAGGTTCTCGACAAGACCCAGGCCGTCGGCTTCGTATCAGGATCAGCCATTGAGAGAACTCCCGTTGAGCCCTTCCTCATAGACGTTTGCAAGAAATTCAAGAGCGTTAAGGTTAAGCCTCCAGAAAAGATGAAGATACCATAAACTATCTCTTTTCTTCTTTTTCATCTTTCAGCAGAAAAATATGGTTTAGAGAAAATAGATGGGAGGTTAGCCGGACTCAGCCATAACTCTTGCGACCCACTCCCGCTTGACTCCCCAAAGCTTGAGCGCGGCCGCAAGCTCCTCATGAGTCTTCGCATACTCTTCGACAGGTATCCTCTTCATCCATGCGTCAGCAGCCTGCATCATCGCCTTCGCTCCAGCCCTCGTGCTTATCGGATGACCTATGATCCCTCCTCCAGCCAAGATCATTACATCATTTCCAACGATATCGAGTGAGGGCGCTATGTTCCCTGGATGATTTCCTGCTGAGAGCGTTGGGAGCGTCGGCTTGATGTGATACCATTCGCACCTGAAGACCGTCATATGCCTTCTCATCTCAGCCGGATCGTAATGGAACTTCCCCTCAATCGCTCCAGCGTGCATCTCATCCGCTCCGACCATTCTTCCAAGCTTCGAGATCAAGACCGCGTCGATCCCATGATCTGGGACTCGGGATAACGCTCCGTGGCCGCATCTATGGATGTGAAGAGGAACTTTGACGCTCGGATCTTCGGCAAGCCTCCTAATCCCGCCGAACCCAACGTAAGCCCAGCACACCATTAGATGATTTCCTCCATGCTCTTGGACGAGGTCCGCTGCTTCCATCATCTTGTCCTGCCTATCCATGGTTATATTGAACGCATAGAGCGCCATCTTCCCAGTCTCCGACTTAGCCTTATCCAGAGCCTCCATGACCCTTACCACCCGCTCATCCAGCGGGCAATACTTGGGGTTGACGAGAGCCTCATCGTCCTTGATGAAGTCGATTCCGCCTAAGGCAGCCTCATAAGCAGCCTTTGCCACGGTCTTCGGATCCAAGCCGAGATTAGGCTTCACGATCATCCCTATTATAGGCCTCCTGTACTCCTTCGTCCCCGTAAGCTCTCTCAAGCCCTCGATCCCGAACTTCGGCCCTGGGAAAGCTGAAGCCCAAGACTTCGGGAAGTGAAGATCTATGAGCTTAAGCCTCTCAAGATACATCAGATCATAAGCGTTTCCCGCTATGTCCGCTAGAAGGTTCGCCAAGCCTCCAGTCTCCGGATCATAGTTTTCCCCGTTTATCGCAAGCTGGATCACATAAGCGTTCTCCCTAGCATTCACCAACCCGACTATCTTGGCGCTATACCTCTCCCTGATCTCCATGGTCTCATACCTTACGGGGGTCCAGGTTCCAGTAGAGTTCTCGATGGCTGCCTCCTCAGCAACCCTCTTTGGAGGATATGGCCCGATAACGGCGAGGTATGTTGCTATTATGTACTTATCCGGGTCAAGGGCTCCTAAATCACTCCAAAGCAGCTCTCTAAATTTTTCTTCAGGTATCTTCTCGGACGACATCTTTTACACGAGCTCACGTTTTTATCCGCTCTATTTAAGTAAAAGCTTCATGCAAAATAACATTATTGTTTCTTAGGCGTGGCCTGACCTTTCCAATAATAGTTTAAGTTTGATCTATTATTGGTCCTATTTGGAATGAGCGTGATTAGGGAGGGCGATGAGGTTCTCTTCATCACCCAGAAGGGCAAGAGGTATCTGCTGAAGGTCAAGGAGGGGAAAGTATTTCACAGCAGTGAGGGCTACGTGGATCTCGGGCAGGTTATAGGACTTCCCTATGGGTCTAGGATACGGACGAATACTGGATCTGTTTGGGTTGCCGCGAAGCCTCTCGTCCTGGATCAGGTCTTAAACTTTCCTAGGGTGACCCAGATAGTTTATCCCAAGGATCTCGGCTACGTGATCTTGATAAGCGGCGTCAGGTGCGGGAGCAGGGTGGTCGAGGGAGGAACGGGTGCAGGCGTACTCACGGCCATGTTGGCTTACTATGTCGCTCCTCAGGGGAAGGTTTACAGTTATGATGTCGATTCAGAGCATCTTGAGAACGCGGCAAAGCAGCTGGAGAAGGTGGGGCTTAGAGAATACGTTGAGCTTAAGCAGGGAGATTT
>CAYXHS010000033.1:0-12259 GCA_964465105.1 uncultured Nitrososphaeria archaeon | reverse complement strand
AGCTTCTCGAACTCGGTCTTGAAGAGTTCGCAAAAGAGATATACGGATACTAGATATTCCCGCAACCTACCTTTTTCTTAACATAAGATTAAGATAGAAGTTTATTGCAATCGTTCTATTAGAGGAAGCTAAGGATCTTGTTTTAAGGTCTTCTTCACGGACATGGTCTTAGCCGTGAGCTTTTGAACATTAATGATCCCGTCTACGATGATATGTTAAGACTACAGGCTCTCTTCCGAGATGCTCCGCTGCCGTGAGAATCACTTTATCTTCATGTTTTGCAACTTCGTAAACTTCTCTGACACGTTCTCTATATCGTGGCTCTCTTGGCAGATGATGATCATAGATTATCAGCTTTGAATTCGTGTTCTTGATTATTCTGCACATATTTTCGATTGCTCTCCTTAGATTGATTAGATTGAGCATGTAGGGGATTAGGTAGGTGCTCGGGCCATCAACTATTAGGACGTCTGGGTTTTCCTCGATTATCCAATGAGCCTGATCTTCTATGACTGGACCTTCGAGATCTGATGTATGTAGAAGCTTTTCATTCTCGTGGATTATCTCGACTGATATCACCCATCCAACTCTAGCATATTCTATTCCATGGAACTCTGGTTTGCTGAATTTTATCAATGTGTCTCCGATCTTGAAGTTTTTGGAGTCGGCGAACCTGATCTTACATTTATCAAGCTCAAGCTCTGGGATCTGCATGAACCCATTCCACCTCTCAACTCTCTTCAGAAACCATTTCCTGCCGAGCTCCAAGAGCTCCTTCTTTCTCTCAGCGTAGTCTCCATAGTCTTTGGATCTAGCTATTGGAAGATCTTCAAGCGGGTCGGGGTAGCTTCTAGCCTTCTTGGGAGGTCTAAGGACGTCTCTGAGCTTGAAGCCTCCGAAGCGTCTCAGGAGATTGTCGTAGAATTTTTCGGCGCGGCTTCTTTGAGAATCGTTGATGTATTGGTTCGGGTCCTTCGCCAAGATAATCTTGTCTCGATAGAGCTTTTCGTCAAAGTCCGTGAAATGATCGTAGTGATAGTGGGTGATGATCACTATGTCGGCTTTCTCCGCGGCCTTCCTTATGGCCGCCCTAGCTTCTTCAAGCCATCTCCGCTTAAGCTTCTTGGGCGCTGGAAAGCTTGGCTGCATCTCGGCCGCTCCAGGGTCTATTAGGATCGATGCGTCTGGGGTCTTGACTAGGGTGCATGCCGACTTCGCTCCCAGGGAATCGAACCAGATGGGCTGAAACTCTATGAACTTCATTCAGGTTTTCCCAAGCTTCTGGGGAAAAGCTTAAGAATAAGCTTAACTCGAATGAGTCTGAGCGCCCATGGAATACGTGTATGCTGCTTTGCTCCTGCATAAGGCTGGAAAGGAGATAAACGAGGATAACGTGAAGAAGGTCCTATCCGCTGCAGGCGTAGACCCAGATGAAGCCAGAGTCAAGGCTCTAGTCGCAGCCCTATCCGAGGTAAACATCGATGAGGTGTTGAAGAGCGCCACCGCGGTGCCCGCCGCGCCGATGGCAGCAGCTCCAGCGGCTCCTCAGCCAGAGGAGAAGCCTGAAGCTAAGAAGGAGGAGAAGAAGAAAGAGGAAGAGGAGAAGAAGGAGGCTGAAGAAGCTCTGGCGGGGCTCAGCTCCCTATTCGGCTGAAAATTTCATGAATTATCTTTTCTGGCCAGGCTCATCAAATCCTTTAATCTTGGAACGTTCAGAATGGATGATGGTCTCTGGCTTGCCGCTTGGGTGGGAGCTTGAGCTTTAAGCCCGAAGAATATTCGCTCAGCTTTCTCAAGGAGCGAGGCTATACTCGGAAAAGGTGCAGGAGCTGCGGGGAATTTTTCTGGACTCTCGATCCCGAGAGGGAGGTCTGCGGAGAATCTCCCTGTGAGCCTTACCGCTTCGTCGGCAAGAGCCTGACTAAGCGTAGGATGAGCCTTCGAGAGGTTCGAGAAGCTTTCCTCAAGTTCTTCGAGAGAAGAGGCCACAAGATAATCTCCCCCTATCCCGTCGTGGCCCGATGGAGATCTGACATGTTCTTAACCGATGCGAGCATAGTCGACTTCCAGCCCTTCGTAACCTCTGGTATAGCTCCTCCACCGGCGAACCCTCTCGTCATAAGCCAGCCATGCATAAGGCTCGTTGACATAGATAAGGTCGGATTGACCTTTGGGAGACATCTCACGATCTTCGAGATGGGAGGGGCTCACGCATTCAACTATCCTGATAAGGAGGTTTACTGGAAGGAGGATACGGTCCGATATTATCATGAGTTCGCTCAAGAGGTTTTCGGGATACCTGAGAAAGAGCTGATCTACAAGGAGGGTGTTTGGAGCGGGGGAGGAAACGCTGGCCCCTGCTTCGAGTCAATCTCCTATGGCCTCGAGCTCGCAACCCTGGTCTTCATGCAGTATAAGACCGTCGGAGATGAGCTCATCGAGCTTCCGATAAGAACGGTCGACACGGGCTACGGGATGGAGAGATTCACTTGGCTCACTCAGGGGACGCCGAGCTGCTTCGACGCGATCTACGGAGAGCTTTATCCGAGGCTTAGCGAGCTTATCGAGGTTCCGAAGGTTGATAGAGATCTTCTCCTCAAGTATTCCCCCTACACCGCGCTGGTCGTTCCGAAGGCTGGAATGACTACCGCTGAGGCGAGGAGAAGGGTCTCGGAAGCGTCAGGCATCCCCCTCGAGTTGATATTTCAGGAGATCGAGCCACTGGAAAAAATCTACGCCGCACTGGACTTCACGAAGTCTATATCCTTCATAATAAGCGAGGGAGTTGTACCATCCAACGTTGGAGTAGGCTACCTAGCTAGGCTCCTGATAAGAAAGGCCTACAGGCTTCTCAAGGGCATCGGATACGAGGACAAGCTCCTAGACCTAATAGACCTCCAACTCCGATATTGGGGTCAAGACTTCCCCCACCTCAAGGAGATGCGCGAAGAGGTCCTAGACATAGTTGGAACTGAAGTGAAGAAGTTTGAGGAAACTCTCGCAAAGGGAGTAAGCTATGTCGAGCGCGAGCTCGAGGCCATGAAAAAACGTGGGATAAAGGAGGCTCCAGTGGAGTTCATGATAAGAGCTTATGATGAGAGAGGGATCACCCCAGATGTGATCGAGCCCATAGCGGAGAAGCTCGGGGTTAAGGCATCGGTCCCAGAAAACTTTTTCGAGCTAGTTGCCTCAAGGCATCTGAGATCTGAGGAGCCTGAGATCGCGGACGAGAAGGCTAAGATCCTCGAGGAGGTGTTCAAGGATGTTCCAGCAACCGTGAAGGCATACTACGATGATCCGTTCACCTGGAGGTTTAAGGCTAAGGTTCTAAAAACCTACGAGAACTATGTGGCCCTCGATAAAACCTATTTCTATCCTGAGGGTGGAGGAGCGGTCTCAGATCAAGGAATTCTAAAGCATTCATCTGGGTCGTGCCGCGTCGTCGATGTCCAGATCCTTGGAGGCGGAGTGATAGTCCATAGGGTTGAGGGAGAAGTACCGAGAGTCGGAGAAATGGTTGAGGGGGAGGTCGATATGGAGAGGAGGCTGGCTATCATGAGGCATCATACGGCGACCCATATAATCCTAGGGGCTGCGAGAAAGGTTCTTGGAAAGCATGCTTGGCAAGCTGGAGCTCGAAAGGAGCCGAGCTTCGGCAGGCTGGATATAAGCCATCATAGGAGGCTCACGAACGCGGAGGTTGAGAGGATCGAAGAGGAGGCGAATAGGATAGTCGCGGCGAGAATACCCGTTAAGACCGCTCTCATGGATAGGAACGAGGCTGAAGCCCGCTACGGCTTCCAGCTGTATCAGGGCGGAGAAGTTCCATCCGCGGTGATAAGGGTGGTTGAAATACCTGGATGGGATGCTGAAGCCTGCGCTGGCCTGCACGTCGAGAACACGGAGGACGTTGGGCTGATAAAGATCATAAGAACCGAGAGAATCCAAGATGGGGTCGAGAGACTGGTCTTCGCAGCGGGACCCGCTCTCCTGCCATACGTTCAAGAGGAGTGGAAGCGTATCAGATCGCTTGCTGGGAAGCTTGGAGCACCGATCGACGCGGCTGAGAAGAGGCTCGACGAGATATTATCTGAGCTCAAGGCGCTTAGAAGACTTGTCAGAAAGCTGACCGCCTCAGCCGCGAGGTTCAGGGCCATGGAGCTGAAGTCCTCTCCTATCCAAGTTGATGAAAAGCTCACGCTATACGTTACCCATGAACCCGAAGCCGAGAGAGAATATGTTTTAACAATTGCCGATGAGCTGCTTGGAGTTGAGGAGCCCGCCTGCCTGATAGCCGCTTACGGCGATGAAAGGCCATCCCTCCTGATTCTAGCGAACCGAAAGGCTATAGAAAGCGGAGTTCATGCTGGAAAGCTCTCCTCAGCAGTAGCCTCAAGGCTTGGCGGCAAAGGCGGCGGAAAAGAAAGGCTAGGACAAGGAGGGCTTGGAAGAAAGATAACCTATGAAGAACTGAAGACCGCGGCAGTCGATGAGCTTAGAAAATTTCTAGGATCAAGATAGGGGATTAGGAACGCGTAATCTCAGCTTTAATTCAGCTTTCCTTGACGAGCTCCTTTAGGGCAGCCGCCTCCCTCTCAGCTCTTAACAGTATCTCGCTTACAACATCCTTTTCTGGAATCTCCGCCTCGACGGCCAAGGCTTTGGCATGGATCTCCGCCTTGACCAAGATCGGGATTATCGTCTCCCTCGTCACATATCCTATCTCCGTCGCGATGGTCAAAGCCTCGCCGTGAGCCGCTCCGAGATCCTCCTTAACCTTCTCAAGGTCTATCGTCAAATCCTCCTCCGTTAAGATTACCCCATCTTCGAAGGCTCTCACGATGGAAACGCCCTTCAGCACAGCTTTGATGTCAAGCCTCGTGAGGAGGGATGCAAGCTCAGGAGAAATCACGTCACCCTTCTTGGCCACGAGCGTATCCTTCGCGATCCAGATCTGCCCTCCCTCAATTTTCGTCGGTATCCCGAGCTTGCCGAAGTCGCTGAGAATCGGGCCTGGCGGAAGACCCGTGTTCATTTCTGGAACCACGATGTCGAAGTCTGCTTTCTCACCAGCCTTAGCATGCATCGGGATCCTATTCTTATCTAAGATGAGCTTAAGCCTAAACGCGCTCACGTTGGAAAAGATGAATCCGATGGGCTCCTTGAAGTCTTCCACGAGCTTCAGAAGCTCATTTTTCCCAAGCTTCTCGGCAGCCTTCATGAAAAGGTTCTTCTTAGCAACCCTTATCACCGCGATATCTCTCAGCTTCTTCCTGATCTCATGAAGAAGGTTCGCCCTGAGACCCACTAGCTTGAACACCGCGATGACCCTATTTGATAAAATGAGCTGGGAGAGCTCCTCGACTTCCTTGAGCTTCCACTCGGGAATTCTGCGACGAGGCTTGATGACGGCTTGCGCGGACAAGTCTTAGACCCACCTCACCCTCATGAAGCTTAGATTTAACCTCTTTGCCTAAGCTCCCTCAAGCTTTACTTCCACGGGCTCACCCATAGTCTTCTTGACATAGATCGACTGAATGTTTCTAAACCTCTTCTCAAGCCTATCCGCTATCTTTGAGATCACCGCCGCGGCGTTCTCAGCGATCGCCCTAGAGTCCATATCCTCGGTCCCGATCAAGCACATGGCTTGAGGATTCTTCCTAACATTTATCGCCACACTCTTCTTCAAGCTCCTAACCAGATCTGCGAGATTCACCCCCTGAGGTATGGGCTGAGGCCTCTTACCTCGACCGCCAAGAGCAGCTCCCAAGGCCCTCGCCGCGAGACCCATCAAGGCGGGCTCAACCAAGAAGAAATCATACTGAGAAGCTATCTTCTTCGCAGCCCTCTTATTCCCGATTAACGCTTCGATCTCTTCTCTCTCGATAACCCTATCAACCTCTGGAAGCCTCTTAGCCTCCGAGGCAAGAGCTGGCCCAGCGATGACGCAGATCTTACCAGCCTTACCTCCCCTTCCGTGAGGAAGCTCGATCACCTCATAGATCCTGTTCTCAGGCTTTCTCAGATCTATATCCCTCAGGTTTACTATTAGCTCTATGGATTGCTTAAAGTTTCTAGGCTTTCCAAGCTTCTTCGCCTTCTCCACAGCCTCAACCAAAGCCTCTTCAAGAGTTCTTAACATCTTCTCGAGCTGAGGCTTTAACTGCACGATTTAAATATTCTCATTCTCAGGCTTCCTCAGCCTTCTTGATCAGCTCATCGTAGGCTCCAGCGTCAACCTCCTTGATCACTTCTTTGGCTCTCTTTCCTTCAACGGTCACGCCCATGCTTAGGCAGGTTCCCAGCACCTGTTTTACTGCCGCCTTCAGGGTCTTCGCTCGCATGTCGGGCATCTTGAGCTTAGCTATCTTGACGATCTGCTCCATGCTGAGATCCGCGACGAAGTCTTGGTTCGGCTGAGCCGATCCCTTCTCTATTCCAGCCTCCTTAACTATGAGCGCGGCGGTGGTCGGCGTTCCAACCTTGACCTCGAAGGTCTTCGTATCCGTGTCCACTATAACTTCGACTGGAACTCTCATGCCTTTGAATTCGCTCGTCCTCCTATTGATCTCCTCAACCACCTGGAGAACGTTCAAGCCTAGGGGGCCCAGAGCTGGACCTATCGGCGGCCCAGCCGTAGCCTCTCCGCCTGGAACTAGGAACTTTAAGGTTTTTTCAGGCATGTTTAAACCTCCCTTTCCTTCACCACTCTCACTTGGTCTGCTGGAACGGATATTGGGAGCACGAAGGCTGCATCGGTCGGCTCGATCGTAACCTCATTTTTAGGTTTATCGACCCTAATGACCTTCCCGCTTATCCCCTGGAGGGGTCCGGAGATTATCTCGACCATGTCTCCGACCGAGAGCATCTCTATGGCGGGCTTCTCGACTAGGTGGATCATGAGCTCCTCCTTCTTGACAGGCATTATCGCCCTAGCTTTCACGTGCTTTATCCCCTGAACGATCATGGAGACCTTGTCCTTGCTCTCAGCCTCGACGAAGACGTATCCCTTGATCCCTGGAAGGATTAGGATCGCATATATCCCTTGGCTTGGAGAGATTACTCTCGCCTCGATTATCCTCGCTACGTTTCTCTCCTGACCTGCCGTAACCTTCACCATGAAGAATGTTGATCTTCTAGCTGGAGCTTCCGCCAAGCTGCTCTCCCCCTACGCTCCCTGAATCGCCAGCGCGAGGAACTTGACCACGAAAGTTATGACCCCTATCGCTGCAACTCCTATCAGGGTGATTCTGATAGCTAACATTAGCTCGTGCCTAGTGGGCTTTCGGGTGAGCTTGAGGGTTGCTGACGACGACTTCAGAAATTCCTTAAGCCCCATCCTGGAGAATCCCGATGCCTCCACCATATATGTTTACCTCTAAGCCTCTTAACACTTTTAATCCTCGAAAAGCTGCTAACTTGAGGATGAGGCCTCGTCGAGGTTCACCGATCCTAGAGCCGATCTTGGAAAGCATCTCCTCCCCGATCAGGTTTAGCATGCTCAAGGCGCTATCCCATCAGAAGCTCAGCTATACTGAGCTCGCCAAAGCGATCGGGCTGGAGAGGGATAAGGACGCGGGGAAGTTCTCCTATCACCTGAAGAAGCTTCTGAGCAGCGGGCTGATAGAAGTCGACTCTTCCTCAGGAAAATATACTCTCTCACATAAGGGCGTGAAGGTCCTGAGCCTGCTGGAGAGGATGGAGGAGGAGCTCAGCGATAAGACCCTGATGATAGTTAGGAGAAGCGATCAGACGATCGAGCCCTTCGATAAGAACAAGATAGCTGAGGCCTTGATGAAGGAGGCCAAGCTTCCACCTAAGCTCGCGAAGGAAATCGCCTCAATAGCTGAGAAAAAGCTCTTCGACCTCAAGATAGATTATCTGACAGCTCCCTTGATCCGCGAGCTAGTTAACTCTATCCTGCTCGACATGGGCCTCGAAAAATACAGGCATAAGCTCACCAGAATAGGCATGCCTCTTCACGACGCTGAGGATCTGCTCAAGAGGTCGATAGAGTCTGAAGACTGGAGGATGTTCGTCGAAGAAACTTCAGGTTCGATAGCGAAGGAGTACCTCCTTCTGAGCTTTCTCCCGAGAAGGATCGCGGACATGCATCTTCACGGCAAGATCGACATCTACCCTATATCAGGATGGCTGACAACCCTCTTCTCCAAGACCATTAACCTTAGCTCTCAAGACTTACTCGAATCCGCCTTCGAATTATCCTCAGCCCTCTTATACACAAGGCATGAGATAAGGCTCAGAGGAGCGGAACCCAGCATCAGCAAGCTCCTCAAATCCCTTCCAAGCTATCTTCCCAGGAAGCTTATTCTATCCTTCACCCTTCAAGAAAGCGTAGCCGAACTTTCAGAGAAGCTCTCAAAAGGGCTTAAAGAAAACCTAGGGGTCCTGATAAGCTTAAGCAAATATGATCTACAAGAGATGGCATCCATCAGCAGGCAGCTGGACAAGCTCAGAATTCCCTATGCTTACTCGCTTTCAGATGAGGTCTTTTACACGGGATTTCGGCTTGACCGCAGCTTTCAAGCGGTCCACTCCATAGTTTCCTTAAACGTGTTTGGGGCCTTGATGGAGAGTGGCGGAGATCTCGACGACCTGCTCTCAAGGCTCAGAAGCTGGATAAAGCTCATTCTCCCAGTCCTCAGGAAGGGTTTAAGTCTCCTCGAGAAGTTTCATAGGGGACTCCGCGCCTCCTCGATGATCTCCCTCAGCGGCCTCATAGAGGCGTCAAGGCTTCTGGCCATGGATGAATCCCTAACCGTTGAGGAGTCGGCGGAGCTGGAACTTAAGATTCTCAAAGAGCTTTCCAAAGCGATTCCGCATCCAGATGATGGGATCATGCTTGCTGGGAGATGCCCGATGTCCGCTGCGAGAAGGTTTCTGAGGATGGATCTTCGCCGATATGATGAAGACCTGTTAAGGAAGGTGACAGGTGAAGCTGATGCCTATAGCACGACCCCGATCCCAGGGCCTAAGAGCTTCCAGAGCATGGATTCTTGGATTGATGTCTCTAAGAGGATAGTAAGGTTGCTAAGCGGGGGATTCTACGTCAAACTTAGATCCGTTAAGCTTTCTAAGGCTTTGAGCGAGGCGGTATACCTTGCGGAGAATCTAAGGGAATCTAACAGGTATGGGATCATTTCGATTGGAAGGGATTAGGCTTTCCTCGACTTGAGGATTAGGATCGCCTTCGCCAGATCTCCTTCAGCCTCGATCAAAGCGTTTCTCGCCTCCTCTTCGCCGACCCCAGCCTGAGCAGCGACGAGCGCTATATCCTCCTCAGATGGTTCGTACTTCGCCTCTTCCATGATCTCTCCTTCTACGCGCTCCCCTCCGACGATCTGGTATATGCTCTCATTCTCAACCTTCATTTCCAGGACGTTGGGCCCTTCAAGTATGATCTCTTTGTCGGGAAACCTTATTATGACTTGATCTGCCTTCCCGAGCTCCTTCAGGTCTAGACCCAGGTTTCCAAGCATTCTCGCCTGCAATCTTCTCAGCTGCCTGGGTGAAAGCCTACGCATACGGTCTCGGCAATCCTATTATCCAAGAGGATTTAAGTCTTGCAAGCTTTCCTCACCCTAACGATCACCCCACTTCCCACTTCCCTCATAGTTTGAGCTGAGACCACAGCCCTCCCAACGGCCAGGATCCTTCCATTTTCACTCTCGACCACGACCTCATCCCCAGGCCTTATATCATCTGAGCAGAAGACTAGGTCGCCAGCTGCCAGGTTCATTCCCTTTCTAAGCTTCTCCACAGCCTCTTCCTTAACTATCACTCTTCTAGCCTTCTCGCCGAGGACCTGTCTCAGCCTTTCAGCGCCCTTCAAGGTTAAAGCTAGCAGGTTGTCTGGATACCTGATCGTTGCCAGCAGGTCTTCCCCTAGGTATACGTATCGAGGCTTTCCAGTCCTCTTAGAGAGCTGAACTCTGCAGTCTTCTGGGAAGAGCTTTTCGCCAGCACCTCTTCCGAACTGGTAATCCGCTATATCTCGGACGGCCCTCAGCAGCAGCTTACGTAAAGGCTCTGAAGTATCCATTATTGATTCTCCTCCTAAGCTTCTCGGCGAGCTGGATAGGCATCTCTGCGTTAAGCTTGATGAACTCGCTGTCATAGCTTACCATATCGACCTTCGAGAGGCGGAAGATCTCGCTGAGAATCTTCATCGACTCGCTCGTATAAGGCAGCATTGTCTCCACCCTTATGAAGCCTCTCAGAAGCCTAGAAGCTTTCTCCCGAAGTTCTCCAAGCCCCCAACCGTGCTTGGCCGAGATGAGCGTATAGGGAAGCTCGAGGTCGAGCTCCTCAACCCTCCTCTCAGCTTCATCTAGACCCACCAGGTCGACCTTATTCAAGACCAAGAGTATTGGGACATCATGCGCTCCTATGCTGTAAAGGGTTTGGAGAGATGTCTCGACTTTCTCCCTAAGCTTTGGAAGCGGATCAGATATATCGGCCACTAAGAGTATGAGATCCGATAAGGCTATCTCCCTGAGGGTGGCATAGAAAGCTTCTATCAGGAGGGTTGGAAGATTCTTGATGAACCCGACCGTGTCCGAGAGGAAGATAGGCTTTCCAGCCATCCGAGTTATCCTCGTGGTAGGTGTTAGGGTCGTGAAAAGCTGAGAATCTATCCGAACCTTCTCCCTGGTCAGCGCGTTGAAGAGAGTCGACTTTCCAGCATTCGTGTATCCGGCCAGCGAGACGAGCGGCAGCCCCCTCTTCCTCCTCTCTATTCTTATCAAATCCATGTGCTTCTTCAGGTTCTCAAGCTTCTTATTTATGGACACGATCCTCCTATGAATCTCATCATAGTAAACGTCAGCCTCATAAGCTCCCAGGCCGTGGAAACCAGGCTGCTCACCTCTCTTGGCAAGCCTAACCTTCTCCTTCGCCCTCGAGAGCTCGTACTTCAGCTCAGCCAGCTTTATCTGAAGCTTGGCTTCGAGGCTGCTTGCATGAAGGCTGAATATCTCCAGTATCAGCTGGGTTCTCGTGAGTATCGGGACTTTAAGCGCCTTAGCCAGATTGTATTCTTGAACGGGCTTTAGATCATTCTCAAAGACGACCTTCTCTATTTCGTGATTCTGAACGATCTTCCTAAGCTCCTCAACCTTTCCAGGTCCTATGTGATATTCTGGATGCGGAGGCCTCACCTGCTTCAGCTCATAGACCACCTCATATCCAGCGGTCTTACAAAGCTCTCTAAGCTCGGCGAGGTTATCCTCCTCCCCCCTAGAGACTCGATGAACTATCGCAACCTTCACTTCAGCTCTGAACCCTATTCGGCGAAACTACTTTAAAACTTTGCCCAAGCTCAGATAAAATCAACGTTGTCCTTCCTTCTTCAGCTTCAATATGTCTCCCAGCCTGACGCCGCTTAGTTCTCCTCCCTTCTTAGCATATCTCCCAAGTTCGTGAAGAGGCTCCTCGATGGGAACGAGTAAGACCACCTTGAGAAGCTTCTCGAGTTTCCTCGCGAGACTTATTGAGGGCTTAAGCTCTCCTGCCTCAATTTTCTTTATTATGGTCACCTTCTCCCCCACCTGCTTGGCAAGCTCATCTTGGGTTAAGCCCAAGCTCATCCGAGCTTTCCTCACAACCTCGTTATAATCCTCGATCAACTCCAGGTCCTCTCCAGGTAAACCTCTACTAGATCTCCTGATCCTTCGCATCTCAGGTAAGATGAGCCGCTAATAGCTATTAAGTCTAGCCTGAAGGAGATTATGTTAATAAGGTGGAATACTCCCCCTCCGAGGGATGGGAGATCCGAAGAAGCCGAGGAAGCAGTATGAGACCCCTAAGCATCCGTGGAAAGCGGATAGGCTAGCGGCCGAGCTTCAGCTAATCGGAGAGTATGGTTTGAGGAATAAGCGGGAGCTTTGGAGAGCTGAGACTATCCTGAGGAAGATAAGAACGCATGCGAGAAAGCTCTTTGGGCTGACTGGAGAGAAGAGGGCTGAGGAGGAGCGGGCTCTGATAGGAAGGCTTTACAGGATGGGGCTCGTGGACGAGAACGCCACAGCAGACGATGTCCTCAAGCTAACGGTGAGAGACATCCTCGAGAGAAGGCTTCAAACCATGGTCTACAGGCTCGGCCTAGCGAGAACAATCTACCAGGCGAGGCAGCTCGTGGTCCACGGCCACGTCTATGTCGGCGACAGGAAGGTCAGATCCCCAAGCTATCACGTGATGCGCGGAGAGGAGAGGCTGATCAGGGTAACCTTACCGATAG
>CAYXHS010000032.1:0-12347 GCA_964465105.1 uncultured Nitrososphaeria archaeon | reverse complement strand
CCCTGCCCGAAGGCCACTTCTACTTCCTCGGGAGAATGAACCCCTCGCCGACACCTCTCTTGATAAGCTTCGAGATAGAAGACAAGACTACCTGAGCGTGGCCAATAATATTCCGCCGATAGACCCTAGATAGAACGCTATTAAGGCCGGAGCCAGGAGGTGGGAAGCTTTTAGCGATGCAACAGTAAGGAATCCAAGCGTCGAAACGATTAAAATCAACGTTCCAAAGTATTTTTCATGGCTCTCATAAAATATCGAGAAGAGCGATCCAAGTGGTGTAAGAGAGCCAAATGCGAGCAAGTAACAGGCGGCTGAGAAATAGAAACTTGATTGCTGGAAAAGACTCCACGAATTCAGAAGATTAAAGATGCCGCTTAGAATCGCGATAGCTATTGAGAATCTGCGTTTTAGAGACATCATATCTTTGCGTGATCTTTTTGATCATTATTTGAACCTTTTGAGAAAGACGACTAACGTAATATGTCAGGCTAATACGAATTAAGAGTCCATGTGACATGGAGAACCCGTAAAAAGATTTCACAGCAAATGACCAATTATCTCAAATCATGACTAAGTAACCCATTCCCAATCCTATCGGTTGTAAACTTCGAGATGAGCTGAAATTATAGAACATAATTTTTCTAGGACGAGTGGAGTTTGGGGAAGCTATACCTCAAGGAAACGATCCATGAATTTCCTATACCAGTACTCATATTCCGCTGCAGTAACTATATGTAGCTCGAAGGGGCTTTCCTCGCCCAAGGCTTTCATGATATCGATCCTAAGCTCGATTCTTTCACCTAGATTCTCGGCGATCCTCGTGATTATTAGCAAGTCTATGTCGCTATCCGGCCTCACATCCCCTCTCACTACGCTGCCGAAGACTATAATCCTCGCGTCCGGATCTCTCCGCCTAACGATTTCCTTCACCTTTTCAGCGTATCTGAGAAAGCCCTCGAAATATCTCTTCCGCTTCTTCACATCCTCAATAAGCAAGTCTATGAACTCTGTTCGAGGCATTCCATCACCTCCAAGGCCTTCTCGGCGAACTTCAAGGCTCTTCTCGCGATAATCTCATCATACTCCCTTGGAAGATATCTCGATGTTATGTAAGCCTCCTCAAGGAGATTGATCATCTCAAGATTCTCATCATAGAACTTATCCAAAACATCTTCTCGGCGAACCTTCTTAAGATCCCTTAAGAGCCTCGTTACCGAGTGAGTTTTAGGATAATCTCCGAGCTTTAGGTAGAGTAGGTATTTGAGATAGAGCTGTAGAAACTGTTCAACATGAAAGAGAACTAGATCATAATCCCCTCTCTCGAAGTCGGCTTTCGCACTTTCTAGGAAAGCTCTCGCCCTTTTCTTCAAAATGGTCGAATATCTTTCCATTCATTCTTTATCGTCCTCCACAGCTTATATATCTAATTCGGCGAAGGCTCCTCGACGAGTATATTTGGATTCACTTAAAGGAATAATCTGCGCAAATGGTATATGTGGATGAGAGAACTTGAAAAAGGAAAGAGGGGGGATGCAGGTAGATTATAGGCAACGGCGAGGCAGGATGATGTTTGGGAGAGGAGGCTTATTCGTTAGCCTTTCTTCCAGGCAGACTTAGGAGGGAGTAAACCTATTTCTCAGAGTCTAAGAGTTCATTTATGTGTTATCCGTGGATTTGCTTAAGAACAGCATTGTTAAGTTACTCTACGCGGCTGCCATATATCTTCCAGCGGACGTTAAGGATTCGCTGAGGAGAGCCTATGAGGCTGAGGAGAGCTCGCATGCAAGGCTCATGCTGAAAGCCATCCTCGACAACGTCGAGATCGCGGAAAGGGAGAGGCGGCCCATCTGCCAGGATACAGGCGTCATAATGTTCTACGTCAGGGCTGGAGAAAAGTTTCCGATGCTCGGAAGGCTTCCGAGGATACTCAGGGAGGCGGCCGCGGAGGCGACGAAGAAGATCCCGCTTAGGCCGAACGCCGTCGATATAATCACCGAAAAGAACAGCGGAGACAACACTGGAGATCATATTCCATGGATCTCCTGGGAGATCGCTCCCGAGAGCGATGAGGCGGAGATCACGGTTCTCCTGAAGGGAGGGGGAAGCGAGGCGGCGAGCATGGCCAAGGTGATTTCGCCGGCTCAAGGATTGAGCGGAGCGCTTAAACTGGCGTTAGACTCCGTCTTCGAGGCGGGGCCTAAGATCTGTCCGCCGATATTCCTTGGGGTGGGGATCGGGGCAACCGCCGATATCGCGATGAACCTCGCCAAGAAGGCTTTGTTGAGGAAAGCTGGTGAGAGGAATCCGAGAGCTGAGATAGCTGAGCTTGAGGAGAAGCTGCTCAAAGCCGTGAACGCTTTGGGCTGGGGCGCTCATGGAGTGGGAGGCAAGATAACAGCGCTCGACGCAAGGATAGAAGCCTCGCATAGGCATCCAGCGACGCTCGCGGTCGGTGTGCTCGTCGGCTGCTGGGCCTTCAGATATTCGACCTTGAGGATAGCGGGAGGTGAGGTCGATTTCATCACGCACAGGTTCCTAGGCGAGGAGGAGGTGTGAGAGGATTGGAGTATAGGTTCAGGACGCCGATCGATGAGAGAGACGTGAGGAGGCTGAGGGTCGGAGACGTAGTCTTCGTGGATGGAGTGGTTGTGAGCTGCAGGGATGCGGGGCATAAAAGATGCATCGAGTATCTGAGAAGAGGGGAGAAGCTTCCAGTAGATCTGTCAGGGCTTGTCCTCTATCATATGGGTCCGGTGGTGAGGAAGCTGGGAGCACGGTGGGTTATCCTCTCAGCTGGTCCGACGACGAGCGCCAGGATGGAGAAGTATGAGGCTGAGCTCATAGAGAAGGCGGGAGTCAGGCTTATCGTGGGAAAGGGTGGGATGGGAGCTAGGACCGCTGAAGCATGCAGGGAGTTCGGCGCCGCCTACGCGATCTTTCCTGGAGGAGCTGGAGCTCTCGCCGCGAAGCTGATTGAGAGAGTTGAGAGGGTTGAGTGGCTCGATTTGGGGGTTCCTGAGGCGATGTGGGTTCTCAGGGTGAGGGACTTCGGCCCGCTCATGATCGCGATAGACTCCGCTGGAAGAAATTTCTACGAGGATCATAAGAAACTTCTCAAAGAGAATCTCAGGAAAGCTTACTCGCTTATCGGATACAAGGCTTGAGAAATCATGAAAGATTCTCTTATTGTCGTAAACTAGTTCGTCGATAAAAGAAGTCGAAAGGAGGATTACTATAAACCTAATAACAGCTTCAATGATTAAACTGGCGGATTAGCTATGGGAAGTATTGAGCGGATGCTGGATCCTGAGACGGTGGCGGTCATAGGGGCGACGGAGCGAGAGGGATCTGTCGGAAGAGCGATAATGGAGAACCTGCTAATGGGAAAAGGCGAAAGAGAGATCTTTCCAGTGAACCCTAATCGGAAGACCGTCTTGGGCCTGAAATGTTATCCGAGCATTAAGGATGTTCCGAGGCACGTTGACCTAGCGATCATAGCTGTTCCCGCTAAGATCGTCCCGAAGGTGGTTGAAGAATGTGGCGAAGCTGGAGTCGACGGGGTTGTGATAATCTCGGCTGGCTTCAGGGAGATAGGAGAGGAGGGCAGGAAGCTTGAAGAGGAGATAGAGAGGATAAGGGAGAAGTATGGGCTCAGGATTCTCGGCCCCAACTGCTTCGGATTTATCAGACCTCACATAAAGCTCAACGCGACCTTCCTGAAGAGAATGCCCGAAGCCGGCCAGATAGCCTTCATCTCTCAGAGCGGAGCCTTGGGGTCAGCGATCCTCGACTGGGCCGTCTCAGCTCACATAGGATTCAGCATGTTCGTCTCCCTCGGATCCATGCTCGATATAGACTTCGGAGACCTGATAGACTACCTCGGAGAAGATCCGAACACCAAGAGCATACTGATCTACATGGAGGGGATAGACGACATCCGAAGAGCTAGAAAGTTCATGAGCGCTGCGAGAGGTTTCGCTAGGACGAAGCCCATAATAATTCTGAAGCCTGGAAAGCATGAGGCTGGAGCGAAAGCCGCGAAATCCCATACAGGATCCATGGTGGGAAGCTTCGAGGTATACGATGCGGCGTTCAAGAGAATCGGAGCGATAAGGGTAGATGAGCTCGAAGACCTCTTCAACTGCGCAAGCGTCCTAGACTCGAGATACCTGCCAAGCGGCCCGAGGATCGCGATAATCACCAACGCTGGGGGCCCCGGCGTCATCGCTGCTGATGCGGTGATAGATTATGGTGGGGTCATCGCGGAGCTCTCGGAGGAGACCATGGAGAAGCTGAATTCCGTTCTGCCGCCTCACTGGAGTAAGGGTAACCCTGTGGACGTGATCGGAGACGCTGACGTTGGCAGGTATGTTGAGGCTCTAAAGGCTTGTCTAAGCGATCCAAATGTGGATGGGGTCATCGTGATATACACTCCTCAGGGAGCTGCTAAGCCTAGGGAGCTCGCGGAGGCGGTCATAGATATTGCTCTCAAGAGGGTTAAGCCCGTTCTGGCAGCTTGGATGGGCGGAGGAGAGGAGATAGAGGAGGCGAGAAAGCTCTTCTATCAGAACAATCTCCCATGCTATGACACGCCCGAGGAAGCGATAAAGACCTACATGTACATGTATAGGTATAAGCGGAACCTCGAGCTGCTTTATGAGACGCCGAGAGAGCTTTCCGTCGACCTGGCTCCCCCGAAGCATCACCTAAAGATCATGATCAAGAGGGCGTTGAACGAGAAGAGAGACGTGCTTACAGCCGACGAGGCGGAGAGGTTCCTGAGAGTTTACGGGATCCCGACCCCTGAGGGCGGGCTGGCCAGAAGCGTTGGCGAAGCCCTGATAATAGCCTCCAAGATAGGTTATCCCGTCGTCTTGAAAATCGTCTCCCCCGACGTAATCCACAAGGTCGACGTCGGAGGGGTCATCGTAGGAATCAGCAACGACGCGGAACTTCAGAAAGCATACAACAAGCTCCTAAACAACGTGAAACAGAAAGTTCCAGACGCGAGGATAGAGGGTGTTTACGTTCAAAAGATGATCGCCGAGGCCGATTACGAATTGATCTTAGGATCGAAGAAGGATCCGGTCTTCGGCTCGGTGATCTTGTTCGGGTCAGGCGGGGTTGGAGTGGAGCTCTTCAAGGATTATGCTATAGGCTTGCCGCCGCTCAATCAGGTTCTCGCGAGAAGGCTCATGGAGGAGACCAGGATCTATCGGATACTCAAGAACGGGTATAGGAACAAGCCTCCAGCAGATCTGCCAAAGCTCGAAGAGATACTTGTCAGGTTCTCGAACATGATCATAGACTTCCCAGAGATAAAGGAAATCGACATAAATCCGCTGATGGTCTCAGGAGACGGGATATACGCTGTTGATGTCAGGATAATCTTGGACCAGGAGGCTGCAAGTAAGAAGCTTGAGCCATACTCGAATCTTGTGATCATGCCTTATCCCACGAAATACGTGACCCCTTATAGGCTCAGGGATGGAACTCAGGTGATACTTAGGCCGATTAGACCTGAGGATGAGCCGATCGAGGCGGAGCTGATCAAGAACCTCTCGGAGGAGAGCAAGCGCTTCAGGTTCTTCTACGTGATCAAGGACATAACCCACGACCTCCTCGTGAGGTTCTGCAACATAGACTATGATCGAGAAATGGCGATAATAGCGGAATACACGGATAGCGGCGGGAAAAAGAGAAACGTCGGGGTCGGCAGGCTGATAATGGATCCATCTAGGAGACGCGGAGAATTCGCGGTCGTCGTTGCGGATGACTTCCAGGGGAAAGGGCTTGGGACGAAGCTCGTCGACATGCTGATCCAGATAGCTGACGAGAAGGGGCTTGAATCCATCTACGGGATAGTGATGCCCGAAAACACCAAGATGATTGAACTATGCAGGAGGCTGGGCTTCGACATAAGATACACGCCCGAGGAGGTCATAGTCGAGCTGAACCTCAGGGGAGAAAGAGTTTCAGAGATACCTGAAGCAGAGATCTTGGCCAGGTCTAGGAAGAAAACCTTCCTAAAGGCTAGGCCGCCGATAGCTGAAAGAAAGGAAACCTGAGAACAAATCTTTATCCCCTAGACCTCACGAGATTAATTGGGTGGATTATAGGTGGCTGAGACCCCAGAGGAAAGCGCGTTCTCAAGGCTTCCGCCAAGGCTCCAGGAATCGTTCTTCGAGCTCGCCGACCACGCCACTAGAAAGCTATCCGAGTTTCTGAGGAGAGAAGAGGAGAAGCTTAAGGAGCTTGAGAGCTCTCTCAGGTTTAGGAGGATGCCCCAGAGAATTGGAAAGGATCTTAGGGTTGGGGCTGTTGATGGCTCCATATCTCCTAAGCTGAGCGAGAGGCTGGGCTTCAGAGTAGGAGTCTATGCGGCGACCTACATGGTCTTTGACGGAGGAGCGATAATCTCTGATGGCGATGAGAGATCCATGGAGGCCGGATACCTGATAGCCCCTCAAACCGGAAGCCCTCTTCACACCAAGAAGATCCTCAGCCTTCTCTCGACCCTCCTCGAGAGGAAGCTCGCCCTGAGATGTCTGAAAGAGTATGGTGTTGATCTGATGCTGATAGACGGATCGTTTTATGGGTTTAGGACTAGATGCAGCGAGATCAAGGATAAGAGGCTTAGGGATCTCGGCATCGAGGGACCTGGGCTGGACGAATGGGGAATCGAGACCGGATGGGATCTCATCAAGAAGGTTTACGAGCTCACGAACGAGCTTAAGAAGACTGGAAAGGCTGTGGCCGTGATAAAGAGGGTTAGAACGTCGGCGATAGATGGATGGCTCTTATCGAGAAGCTGGTCTCTGAACTCCATCTTAAACAGGAACGATCGAGCGATCCTGAGAAGGCTCATGAAGCCTGGAGAATACTTCGACTACGCGGACCTCCTAGAGGACCGCTCGCATTATCTTCACTACAGCGGACTGAAAGGCTGGTTCCACGAGATCATGAAAAAGATCCAGAACCTCTCAGAAAGAGAGAAGCTGAGGAAAGCTTTAGAGCATGTTGAGAAAAAGCTTAGGCTCCAGATATCGACTGACCTCTGCCCAGCGGGAGCAAGCGATGAAGAGAAGGATGAAACGTATAGGGAAGTCATATCTCCGATAAGGCTTTACGTCAGGCTGTCTCCTTATGCCGCTCCAGCATGCATTGAGCTCGGCGACGGGGTCGACCTAAATCTGGCGCTCGCATATCTTCTGGCCTCAGGTAATCCTGCGACAGGCTTGCCGTTCCCGATAGACCTGATCGACGAGATGATCTCTTTCGATAGGAGGCTTGCATCGGAGTTCGCTGACGAGATCGAGGCCAAGCTTCTCCTAAGCTCGGGCCTGAACGTCGACGATGTTCACGGCGACTTCGAGTCGATCAATCCTCAGAAGTCGGAGTAGGGTCTGAGATGAAGATCTGGCTGGATATACTTTCGCCGAAGCAGCTCCTCCTCTTCACGAGCATAGCGGGAGAGCTTAGGGAGGCTGGTCACAGCATCCTCCTGACCTCTCGAAGATATGTTCAGCTCGATGGGCTCATAGACTCGGTCTTTCGAGACTGGGGCATAGTCAGGGTTGGAGAGTGGGGTGGAGGGAGCCTGGAGGGGAAGCTTAGGGCGAGCATCGAGAGAATGAGGCTGCTGCTGGACCATGTAACGAGCTACAGCCCAGACGTATGCCTCTCAAGCGGATCACCTGAAGCAGCTAGAATAGCCTACGGCCTGAAGATACCCCACCTCCTAATATCAGATACCCCGCATTCTCCGGTGAACAGGCTGACCGCCCCGCTTTCAGAAAAGATCCTAACCCCGTGGGTGATCCCCCTGAAGGAGTGGACTGAAGCTGGAGCCGATCGGAGGAGGATAAACCGTTACAAGGCTTTGGATCCATGTTTCTGGCTTAAAGACTTCACGCCTGATGAACGGGTTTTGAGCGAACTTGAGCTCGAGAAAAAAAGATACGTTCTCTTCAGAATGCCAGAGACGCGGGCAGCCTATCTGGATGCGAGAGATGAGGATTTCATTGGGTTTCTCGAGAAGCTCAAGGAGAGGGCCGTCGGCCTCCAGATAGTTGTTTTATCTAGGTATCGGGAGCAGGCAGAGCTCCTGAAGAGAGGCTTTGGGAACGCCGTCAAGGTGGTGGAGAAACTTATCCCAGGAGCATCTCTAATCGCCTACTCTGCTCTCTTCATAGGCGGAGGCGGAACGATGACCCAGGAAGCCGCTCTCCTCGGAGTGCCAGCGATCTCAATCTATCCAGGAAGGCCTCCGACCGTTCTCCGATTCCTAGAAAAGAGAAGGCTCGTGTTACGTTGCAGCGGGGTCAGAGAGCTCGCCGAGCTTTCGCATAGGATTTTAGGCGATCTGGAGAGAGCTGAGGCTTCATGGAAGAATAAGGCTGAGAAACTTTGGAGAATTCTAGAGGACCCGCTTCCAATAGTGTTAAGGGAAGTTGAGAGCTTAGCTTAGCTGCTCCCTCAAGGCTTCGAGGCTTCCCGCGAGCCTCCCATAAGCTTTCTTGAGGCCCTCATGGCCTCTGCCGAGAACTTCATCCAGCCTCTTTCTAGTCATCGACTTCGAGAGATAGGGGTAAACTAGGTCCCACAGCCTGTCGACTGCGTCCTCGAAGCTCTCAGCGGACCTCACCAGCCCATCGATCTCCTTTCCAAGCTTCGGCAAGTCTCTCTTAAGCTCCTCCCCAAGCTTCCTGATCCTCTCAACCCTTCTCCTAACCTCAGACCTAGCTTCAAGCAGAGACCTTCTAGCCACGCCTCGATCATAGATTCTCCTGCTCGTGATCAGCTCCGCGAGGTTCTGATAGCTCAGCATCAGAAGCTGGCCCTCATCCACCAGGGCTTCACCAGGCTTCTTGACCACGGGCTTAGCTCTAACCCTATACACTGCCGTGATCGAAGCTATGATTATTGCTATCGAGGCGAGAGCGAGGTATGGTAGAAGCCTGATCGGGGTGAAGATGGGCTCATACTCTAGGGTTAGCTTCAGATCGTTCACGCTTATTGGATCGACGTGATCGAACCGATAGACTAAGACTGTTTTCTCAGGATATTCTCTCCTAAGCTGGATGGGCTCAGGGCTCCAAGACTTTACCTCAGCATCCTTAAGGATCACCTCAACCTCGTAAACCCACGCCGTCGAGTTCATCGGAAGAAGTAATCCTATTCTAGAGACCCCAGACCCAGATGATATTAGTTGAGATCCTTCCGAGGCTTTGAGCACGACCGTGAAGGAGGTGAGCTGACCTCCGGAGAGAGGCTGCCTAAATCTGACCTTTAACCTTCCAGGCTCATAGCTGCTTGAGAGCTCGCCGAGCGGATCCCTAACCTCGATCAGGGTCAGGTCTTCGGGAAGCCTTAGGGTCAGCTCATCCGTAGATGTTCCTCCAAGCTGCAGAATCTTCAACGTTAAGCTCATGGTCCCATCTGGGAGGATTATCGAGAGTCTTGCGGATTGTATGTCGATGAGTTTAAGCATGTTGCTTGAGAACCTGACCGACAGGTATTGGAAATCTCCGCGAGAGAGGTCGATATTGCTTAGCCGGCCAGATATGGTTCCAGCGCTGCTCTGATTTAAGGAGCCTGGAGAGACTTCAGCTAGCTGAGCGTCTTTCGGCAGCCTGACCTCGACCGAGAAGCTTGTCCTCCCAAGACCTGAGACCTTTGGATGTAGAGGTATTTGGAGCTGGAAAGATTGCGCCGCTGGATTCCAGAGCACCACGTCTTTGAAGATCGTTAGGAGATGCACTTGCTCGCCTGCCTCAGGTTTTACGGCTATCGAGAAGACCTTATCCCCAACCTCCAGCTTCGGATTCTGATCCTCTAAGCAGACATAATTCACCAGGTTCTTAACGAGGTCCCTTGGAAAGCTTATCTCCATGGAATCGCTGATCTTAGGTAGGACATCATAGACATATACCAGCCCGTATTCGCTGACGGTGATTACCCTGTAGGGTGCTTGCTGCTGGGCGGAGGCTGGGGCTAAAGCCGCTAGGAACATCATTAGCGCCATCATCAGTAGTATGGCCTGCTTCCTTTCCCTCAAGATTCGTCGGGGATAAGGCTGAGCTGCTCATTATTTAAGGAATATTCTCTGAGGGCTGCTTTTCAGCCGGTTCAGCGGGCTGCTCGCTAGAGGTTTTGCTCTCCATCTTCTTCACGAGGATCGCTCTGAGGATTTCATCCTTCGTCTTCCCATAGGTTTCTATTCCGAGCTCCTTAGCGGTCTTGATTATCTTCTCATCTAGATCCTCCTCTTCTGATTCTACTTCTGCCACCTCGCTTTGAACCTCTTCAACCACTTCTTGCATGGTTGCGGTAGCCCTCTCATATTCCTTTTTCGCCTCGGCTAAGGCTCTTGCAAGCTTGGGGATCTTCTGGGGATCCCATAGAAGCAAGGCTATCACGATTATCGATATGAAGAGCCATTCGAGGCCATGTATCGGCATGATCTTATCCGAAAATATCTCAAAGGGGAAGGATATAGAGTTTATCCAAGCCTTTTAGGCTTAGAAAACATTCCATCCCTGTATATCTTGCCTTCTGCGCGAAGGTTTTTCAGATACGCCTCTGTGAGGGCTAGAATTGCCTCATGAACTTTTCCAGAATAAAACTTCAGCCCGCTGATCCCCCTCTCCTCAAGCCTCCGATCAACATCCTCTCCAGATAGATCCGAGGGAAGATCCCCCTTTGAGCCTACGACGAAGCTCCACATGGCTTCAAGAGACTTCACATAGACAGCATACAGGCACGTTCGCGGAAAAACCGTGTTCATGGTTTTTCGGATGGAGTATACGAGGTTCGTCTTATGCATGAGAGGGGCAACGTGAGTGGCTATTACGCCGTGGTCGCCGAGCTTCCTGTAGGCAAGCTCATAGAACTCCTTGGTATACAGCTGGATCGCCAGGCTCTCTTCCGCCGGATCGGTCGCATCCATTATTATCACATCATAGTATCCGTCAGGCTGCTTGGAGAGATACTCCCTGCCCTCAGCTATGGTGAGCTTGAGCCTGGGATCAGCGAATCCCTCCTTCCCCCATGGGAGATGCTTCTTCACGATCTCTATCAGCTCTCCATCCAGGTCAACCATGTGTATCTCCTCGACCCCGCGATATCTCTCAACCTCTCTCGCGGTCGCCCCCTCTCCTCCCCCAACTATCAGAACCCTTTTAGGATCTGGATGAGCTAGCATGGCCGGGTGAACCAGGCTTTCATGATAGATGAACTCGTCCAGCTCGGAGGATTGGAGGAGGCCATCTAGGAGGAGGACTACGCCGAAGTCGTGGGTTCTCAGGATCTCCACCTTCTGATACTTGGTCTCACCCGAGTAGATTATCTCCTTGACCCCATAGAGAGATGCCCAACTCTCGGTAATCCACTCCAAGACGAACTTGTTGGCGGAGACCCTGATCAGCATCTCCTCTACCTCACTTCCTGAAGCTTCTCCAGCCTGACGAGCCCCCGCTTCACCTCGGTCACGTTCACCTTCTCAGGCTTATAGGCATCAACGACGTACTCGTAGGCTTTCCAGGGGTCAGCATGCTCTCCGCAGGTGAATATGTCTAAGGCAGCATACCTGTACTCCGGCCAGGTATGTATCGATATATGGGATTCCGCCAAAGCGATTATCGCCGTTACGCCCCCCCAGGGCTCAAACACCTTATGAAACTCTCCGAGATAGGTTGCTCCAGCCGCTTGAACAGCTCCCCGAAGAATCGAGAGAGTTTTATCTAGGTCTGTGAGGAGGCCGGGATCGCATCCATGCAGTTCCGCTATTATATGCCGCCCCAACACTTTCATCTTCCCCAATCAGATTCTCCCCCCCGGAAGAGCCAGACTTAAAAATGCAAGACTATTTAAAAGGATTTCCAGCTGCCTGCAGTTTTGAGCTCTCTGCTTGGTTGGGCTAAAGTGGATGATTGCTTCTGGATCGGCGAGCTCATCCCCCAGTAAGCTTGCTTAAATGCGGTTAAGCGGATGCGCTCCAATACGATCTAATCTAGCCGAAGAAGATTACGCGGAAATGTTAACTATCTCTCTGAGAGCTTAATCACTTATGGAAGCTGCGAGGATAGGAGTAGTCAACGTCGACCTATTCGGAGCTTTTCGAGATCCATTAGAGCTCATAGCTGGCATGAACGTAAAGCTTGAGAAGGTTTCCATTATGCAAGATGAAGAGCTAAACTCGATCATCAAGAAACTTGAGGCGCTTGATGTGATAATCGCCGGATCGACTCCAACCTATGATCGTAGGCTCTTCAGCAGGCTTCCGAGATTAAAGGCTGTGATCAGGTGGGGGGTCGGCTACGACAACGTTGTCTTGGAGGATGCGA
>CAYXHS010000031.1:2270-12663 GCA_964465105.1 uncultured Nitrososphaeria archaeon | reverse complement strand
CTGATGGCGAAGCATGAGATCAGAGGTCTCCCAGTGGTGGAGAACGACCATCTCATCGGGATGATAACTTTCTCAGACATCCTGAGGCTTCCGCCAGAGCAGAGGGAGATGCTGCAAGTGAAAGATGTTATGTCTAGGAACGTGCTGGTCACCTATCCAGATGAGTCCCTATTCGAGGCATTCGAGAAGATGGTTCACTATCAGATCGGGAGGCTTCCAGTGGTGGAAAATCCTAGAAGCAGAAAACTCATCGGGATAATAACGAGGGGAGACATAGGTCGGGTCTATGAGCTAAGGATGAGTGAGATAATGTCTCAGGAGAGATCCTGAGGTGCATTTTACTCTATGAACTCTTGTGAGGCTGATCGCTCAGCCGCTATCTCGAACGCCTTCAAGATGTCGTGCTTCGATATTATCCCAACGATCTTGGATGGATCGCTTCTGTCGACCACTGGAAGCCTTCCGACACGGTTCTCATACATCTTGTCTAATGCCTCGTGAACGCTCTCATCGGGATATGTGACGATGAGCTTTCTCGATGCTACATCCTCCACCCTGGCATCTCCCCTGTCCCAGGCTGGAACCTTCTTCAAGTCGTCTAGGGTCACTATTCCGACGAGCTTACCGTTCTTTACGACGGGGTAGCCTCGATGATGATATTCCTCGAACATCATTTCAAGCGCTCTGAGAGGCATGTCTGGGGAAACCGATATCACGTTCCTGTTCATTATCTCTCCGACCTTTATCGAGTCGAGGACGAAGGATCTTCCCATCCTGATCTTTATCCCCCTCTTCTCGAGCTTTATGGTGTAGATCGATGAGCCGCGTAGGAAGAGCCAGGCCACGAAGAAGCTGGTGACGGACGAGGCCATTATCGGAGGTATCAGAGCGAAGTCTCCCGACATCTCTGGGATCATTATTATCACGTTTATCGGGGCTTGAGCTGCTCCAGCGAAGAGGGCGGCCATCCCCGCGAGCGCATAGGTCTTAGGATCGAGAACCACCAGCGGGAAAGCCATTTTGAATAGGATGCCTAGGGCTCCTCCGAACATGGAGCCTATGTAAAGGCTTGGGGCGAAGACTCCTCCGCTTCCACCAGAGCCTATCGTGAGGGATGTTGCGAGAAGCTTAACCACCCCTAAGGACAGTAAGGTCGCTAAAGCTAGCTCGCCTGCAAGAACCATGTTTATTCCCTCATATCCGACCCCCATCACCCCGTATTCGAGAAAAAGCATTCCGAGAAAGCCGACGGCGAGCCCGCCTATCGCAGGCTTTAGATGAGGGATAAGCTTGAGCTTATCAAATAGGCTTTCGACGCCGTAGAAGGTTCTAACCCAGATCACCGAGAGGATGCCGAAGACCATTCCCAAGAAGATGTAGAGCGGAAGCTCTAGGGGAGTCCATGAGGCAGCTCCAACGACCTTGAAGGCAGGGCTCCGTCCCAAGAAGACGGATGCGACCGTTGCTCCGAGAACTGATGCTAGGATCACGGGCATGGCATTAAACAAGCCTATTCCGCGATAGAGTATCTCCATTCCGAAGATCGCTCCGCCTAGAGGCGCGTTAAAGGTTCCAGCTATTCCTGCTGAAAGCCCGCATACCACGAGAAGCTTCACATCACGGAAATCCAGCTTAAAGACCTGGCCAAGTATGGAGCCTATCGTGGCTCCTATCTGGGCGATGGGCCCCTCCCTCCCAGCGCTTCCACCCGACCCGATGGTAACCGAGGATACTATCACCTTCAGGAGCGCAACCCTCTTCCTGATCTTACCCATCCTGAGGGCAACGGCCTCCATCACCTCTGGAACTCCATGCCCCTTTGTCTCAGGTGCGAGACGCATTATTATCGGACCTACCAGAAGCCCTCCGAGAGCTGGAAGAAGGATCAAGGCTGGGTTTAGGCTTCCCACGTCCAGCGAGATGTTCGGGAGAAGCGTATCAAAGAAGAGGAATCTATTCAGCGATATCATCATTCTGAAGAAGACTGCGCCTAAACCTCCTATGATCCCAGCCACTCCTCCCAAGAGATCTAAAATCATCCAGCGCTTAGCGTAGGTTGGCAACCTAAACCTCGCCGAAGCTTCACCCAACCTCATTAGATACCTCCTTGGGATCCTGGCAAGACTTTAGCCAAATCCTTCACTCACACCTCAAACTCAAGAGATATAAGTTTTGCAGCAAGAGGTCTACTCTCACCTATATATCAGAGCGCCATGATCATTCGCTGGTATGAGCTTAAGGGAGTTTCTCGAGGCTCTCGAGAAGAAGGGAGAGCTTGTCCACGTTGAGAAGCCCGTCTCGATCAGGTTCGAGGCAGCGGCCATAATGAAGAAACTCGATCCAAGACCAGTCCTATTCCACAGGCTAAAAGAGGTTAAGGACTTTAAGCTTCTGGGAAACCTATGTGCTGACAGGAGGCTGCTGTCAAGCGCTCTAGGAGTCTCAGAGAGAGATCTGCTGAGAAAGCTCGTCGAGGCCATGAGAAATCCTAGGCCAGTGGAAGTCGTCAAGGAGGCTCCATGCCAGGAGATAGTCGTCGAAGACCCCGACCTCAGGAAGCTTCCCTTCCTATTCTTCGGGGAGAAGGATGGAGGACCCTATATGACCGCGGGAATAGTCATTGCTCATGATCCAGAGTACGGGTTTAATGCGAGCTATCATAGGCTCATGCTCCTAGATGATAGAAGGGTCGTTGCGAGGATCCTGCCGAGACATCTGGAGGAGTTCATCAAGAGAGGAGCTAGAAGGATCGCAATAGCCGTCGGAAATCATCCAGCCTTCATGCTCGCCTCAGCGGTCACCTGGAAGCTCGGAGTCAGCGAGCTCGAGATCGCGAATGCTCTCAAGCCTATCAGATATGCGAGGGCCTTGAAGAGCGGTATCTTGGTTCCAGCTGACTGCGAGCTCGTGCTGGAGGGCAGGATCACGGATGAACTTGCGGAGGAGGGGCCATTCATGGACATAACTGGAACCTATGACATTGTTAGGAGGCAAAGGGTCATCGAGATAGATTGCGTAACCATGAGGAGAGATCCGATCTTTCAGCAGATACTTCCAGCTGGAAGTGAGCATAGAAACCTCATGGGGATACCTAGGGAGGCGGCGATCTACGCTGAGGTCTCCGAGGCCTGCGAGGTCGTGGACGTTAGGCTCACGCCAGGTGGATGCAACTGGCTTCACGGCGCGATAAGCATCAGGAAGAGGAGCGAGGAGGATCCGAGGAGAGCGATTGAGGCTGCTTTCAAGGCTCATCCAAGCCTTAAGCACGTCATCGTGGTCGACGAGGATATTGATTTGTCTGACCCGTGGGAGCTTGAATGGGCGATAGCGACCAGATCTCAGCTCGATAAGGATCTGGTGCTTAAGCCGGATCAGCTGGGATCATCTCTCGACCCCTCGGCAGATCAGATCACCAGAAGAACTTGTAAGGCTGGGCTCGACGCGACCATACCGCTTAAAGCTGATAGGGCGAAGTTCATTAAGGCCAAGATCCCTGGAGAGGATGAGTTGAACCCTGAGGAATACGTGAAGGGGTCCTAGATGTATTTGACGAGAGAAGAGGAGAAGATGCTGACAGGCGAATACGGTCATGCGGCCCAAAAGGCCATGGAGATACTCGTAGCCCTCGGTAAGATCTATGATGCTGACAGGATGATCGAGATAAAGAGCGCTCAGATCTCTGGGGTCTCGTACAGGAACATAGGGGAGGAGGGGCTGGAGTTTCTCCTCGAGCTGGCTGAGGATGGGAGGGTTCGCGTCCCGACCACCCTGAATCCATGCGGCATGGATCTCGAGAGATGGAGGGAGATGGGGATTCCAGAAGACTTCGCCGAGAATCAGCTAAGGGTGATAGACGCGTATCGGAGGCTCGGGATCCAGGTAACCCTGACTTGCACCCCGTATCTCGCTGGAAATGAGCCCAGTTTCGGAGACCATATAGCTTGGAGCGAGAGCTCCGCCATAATTTACGCGAACTCAGCTTTAGGAGCTAGAACCAATCGGGAAGGCGGACCGAGCGCTCTCGCCGCCGCAATAGCTGGAAGAACGCCTCTCTATGGATTGCATCTTGAAGAACAGAGGCTTCCGACGATAGAGGTTCACGCGCCCCAAATCAAGGATGAGTTTGAGGCGGCGGCCCTAGGATATCTCGTCGGGAAGATTATCGGAGAGGGAGTTCCAATGTTCAGGGGCGTTGGGGTTCCATCTAGGGATCAGCTGAAGGCCCTTGGAGCGGGGCTGGCCTGCTCGGGCGGAATCGCTCTCTTCCACATCGAGGGAGCAACCCCTGAAGCCTTGAGGAATCCTAGAATGCGGGCCAAGGAGAGGATCGAGATCGATGAGAAAGACGTTCTCGATGAGATGAGCGCGTTGAGCGATGATGTCGATCCTGATCTGATCTTTATCGGATGCCCTCATGCCTCGATCGAGGAGATGACAAGCCTCTATCTGCTTCTCGATGGGAGAAGGGTTAAGCGGAGGGTCTGGATACTGGCTTCAAGATCCGTTAAGGCTCAGGCCGAGAAGCTCGGGTTGGATAGGAGACTTAGGGAGCTTGGGGTCGAGATATTCTGCGATACCTGCCCAGTCGTCGCTCCGATAAGGAGGATCGGGATAGGCTCGGTTGCGACTAATTCCTCAAAAGCGGCATACTATCTGAGAAATCTGGGCAGGGTTAAAGTGATGTTGAAGCCTCTTAGAGAGCTTGTGGAGGATGCTTTGAGATGACGATCGTGCTTAAAGGTAGAGTTATTTGGGAGGGTAGGACTGAGGGAGAAGCTCTCGTGACAAATCAGCCGATAAGCTTCTACGGCGGAGTTGATCCCGAGACTGGAAAAATAGTCGAGAAGGGGCATGAGCTTGAAGGGAGACTGATAGCGGAAAAGATTCTAGTATTTCCTCATGGAAAGGGGTCGACCGTGGGGTCGTATATCCTCCTGAGGCTTAAGAGGAGGGGGCTCGCGCCGAGAGCGATCATAAACCATAGATGCGAGCCGATCATAGCGGTTGGAGCGATAATCGCGGAAATCCCATGCGTCGATCAAGTCGATATATCCAAGATCTCTACAGGAGATCAGGTCATCGTAGACGAGAATAGAATCGAGGTTCGCAAGCGGGTGACCTGAGACCTCCGATCAGGTAAGAATTTTTCAGGATGATCGAGTTTAAATTGAGCCTCAGATCACCTTCTAGTCTGAGATATAGCGTTGGCATTCTAAAGCGAGGAGGTGAATACCAACATGGAGTATAAGGCGACTCCGATAGTTAGGAGGAAGCTTAAGGATGGGAGGATCATAGTTAGGGCGGGAAGAGGGTTTAGCCTCAACGAGCTTAAGGAAGCTGGGATAACCATCGATGCCGCGAAGAAGCTTGGGATACTGATCGATAAGAGGAGGAGAAGCTGTAGAAAGGAGAACATTGAAACTTTAAAGGAGCTTCTTCAAAGAACTCCAAGCGAGGAGAAGACCTAACCCCCTAAAACACAGGTTAACCGTTACAGCTCTCTCCTATTGGAGTCCAAGACCTTGAAGAGATCTGCCTTCGTTACTATCCCTGTTATCTTTCCATTTTTCTGAAGGAGGACCGCGGGATATTCTTGGAGAAGTTGTCTAAGCAGGTTTAAGGAGGATTCTTCAGGAACCGTTGGGAAAGCTTCATCGATTATCTCTCTGATCCTCATGTTTGGGGATTTTATCTTTTCAAGTTTCCTCATTATGGTTGATTCGGATATGCTTCCGACGAGCTTCCCCCTGTGGAATACTGGGAGCTGAGAGATGCCGTGCCTTCTCATCAAGCTTATGGCCTTACTGAGCGGGTCAGAAGCCTCAACCGAGATCACCTTCTTGGTGCAAATATCCTTTGCCGAAAGACCTTTGCTGCGCTCAGCCCTAGCCCTCTCTAGGGCTTGGAGAATCCGCCTCACGGCCTCATAGGACGGGTTTATCCTGCCCCTCTCGATCTTCGATATTAGAGATTGGCTCACTCCAGAGAGCCTTGCGAGATCACGCTGAGTCAGCCCCAGCCTTTTCCTAAGCTGAGCTAAGGACTCAAGATCCCAAAGGCCCTCCACGACATTCAATCTCGCCGTAGGAGGTTATAAAAGCTTAAACAAGGAAAAGAGAGCTTCGATGCGAAGGCGCATTCTCGTTTGATTCCTATTGGAATATTTTATTATAAATCTTTATGAGCAAGAGATGAGCGTTTAGCGTGATGCCTAGGCCGTCGACGAAAGCGGTTCATGGGCACGAATACTATGATGCTGAGCGAGGGGTGTTCAAGGTCCCAATCTATCAGACAGCGGTCTATGAGCATCCCGAGAAAAGCTGTGGGGAGCCTAGGCTTAGCGATCGAGGATTCGACCTGAAGTATAGCAGGGAGGAGAACCTGACGGTCAGAGCTCTTGAGAAGCTTCTCGCGAAGCTTGAGAACGGGTTTGATGCTCTAGCTTTTGGAAGCGGGATGGCCGCTATCTCGGCCGCATATCTTTCAAAGCTTAAGGCGGGATCAAGGATTCTTCTGCCGAAAGAGTGTTATGGAGCTACCCAAGAGCTCGCTCAAAACCTGGAGAAGTTCGGGATTGAATGCGTTCTAGCGAGATCTGATACGGAGGAGTTTCTAGAAATGCTTGACGAGAAAACTTCCTTGGCCCTGGTCGAGCCCATAACCAACCCCATGATCAGGGTCGTAGATGTCAGGGAGATCGCGAGGAGATGTAGGGAGCTCGAGATACCGCTGGTGGTCGATAACACTTTCTCGACCCCGATACTCTATAATCCGCTCGACGATGGGGCATGGATCTCTCTTCACAGCCTAACCAAATACATCTCAGGCCATAACGACGTGATCGGGGGAGCGATAATCCTAGGAGATGGGAAAGACCTTTCAAGCCTCTGGAACTGGAGGAGGAAGCTCGGCACGATCATGAGCCCCTTCGACGCGTACCTGACGATCAGGGGAGCGGCCACGCTCCAACTCAGATTTGAGAAACAGTCTAGAACTGCTCTCGAGCTAGCAGAATTCCTCGAAGATCATCCGAAGATTGACAGGGTGTATTATCCAGGCTTATCAAGCAGCCCCTACAAGGAGCTGGCGGACAAGTTGTTCAAGCAGAGGCTTTATGGAGGCGTCCTAAGCTTTAAGGTGAAAGGTGGTCAGAAGGAGGCGCTTAAAGTTCTCAGGAGCACGAAGATCATCAAGTCTTCCCCCAGCCTCGGCGGAACCGAGTCCCTGCTGACATATCCGGTTTGGAGTGCGGTCAAGAACATGAGCAAGGAGCAGAGAGAGGAGCTTGAGATAAGCGAGAACCTGCTGAGGTTATCAGTTGGACTTGAGGACGTTGAGGATCTGAAAGAAGATCTCGATGAAGCGCTCTCAAGAATCTAGAACTTCGGGAAAGATCCTCCGAGATTCTCAGGGTATGATGAAGTCCTACTCGGCGTCCTCAAGTTAAATTTCGGGCATAACCGGTTCTCGAATAAGGAGGAGGCATGGATCTAAGCATAAGGCATTATCTCAGGGATGATGTCGGCAAGGAGATCTCGAGGTTCTGTTCGGGCAGATGGGTGGCCGCCGAATGCTATTCGAGGTCTGGCAGAAGAATATTCTATAGGTATCGGGAGGATGGGGTTCCGCTCACGATCTCGGAGCCCGCGGATATAAAGAGGCTGATCAACAGGCTTGGCAGCAGGAAGCTCAGAACGATCTACGGGTCCGCGAACATTTATCGGAAGCTGGAGCGCAAGGAAGATCTCTCCATGAGGGAGAACATCTTGATGAGCACCCCGAGCTGGGACGTGGACGGATCTCTCGATGAAATTCACCTGATAAAGGAGGCCGCGGAGATCATGATTGATGCTCTTAGAGCAGAGGGGATTGAGAAGTCTCTTTATCTTATTTGGTCTGGGAGAGGATTGCACATACACGTTAACGAGAAGGCGATAAGCGGGGAGATCTGGAGGAGAGATCCGCTAAGAGTATCTTTCGCGATAGTGGAATACGTGCTTAGAAAGGTGAGGGAAGATCTCACAAGGGTATGCGAGAAGTCCAAGGCTTCGGATAGGAGGCTTAAGGTCGAAAACATAATCGATGTCCAGAGGGTCTTCACGGCTCCGCTGAGCCTTCATCGAGAACTAGACTTGGTAGCGGTAACGGTAAATCCAGACGATCTGGAGGAATTTGAGCTGGAGTGGGCTGAGCCTGATCGATTCAAGTATTGGAAGGATTGGCATGAGTTTGAGGAGGGTGAGGCTGACGAGCTTGCGATGAAAGCTCTAGAACAGGTCAAGGGAGATGAGAGAACTAAGGCGCATGCTGAAGGAACTGAGGCCAGCGCTCCGATCGCCAGCCCGATGAGATCCGTTGGGAGGTTTCAAGTCATGGGCTTACTTCAGGCCGCAAGATACTATGTTCTGAAAGGTGACCTGAACCTGGCGAAGTCCTTCGGCTTGAATAGAGCGATCTTCTATGCTTGGGCGAAGAAGCGTGGGGTGACCGTCAGGAGGGCTGCCGCGAAGCGCGTTATTCTCGAGGAGGCTCAGAAGCGGGCTGAGATCGAGGAAAAAGTGGGAGATGAGGTGGCTTACAGGGCTTCAAGAGGCTGGTTCAAGATAGGGAATCAGATGCAGAGACCCGTGGACTTCGACAGGCAGATAGCGGCAAGATTTGGCAAAGAGTTTGAAAGATATTGGAAGGCTGCGATAGCATATGTTAAAAGCTTCCCTGAAGATGTGCTCAAGAGCCAGCGAGAATTCTATCAGAGAGTATATCTTCCCGTTAGGGATAGGCCAGAAGAGATCTTAAACCGTGGAAGAAGTGACAGGCCGTCCTCAAAATAAAGTGAAGTTAATCTATGATTGATTGAGCTGGAAGGGCTTTTAACTCTAGCTTCGCCTCACCTATCTGGAAAACTCTTCCTGACGGAAGCTTCACGATGACTACGCCGCATTCAAGGCATTTGAAGTAGTGGTTATAGCCCCCAGAGGTTTTCTGAGGGCCGAGATATATCAAACGAGAATGCTTACACATCTTCAACATAATATTGGTTCATGTTAGCTTTATTCTTTGCGGCGGGCGAGCCGTAAAATAGACGAAGAATATCCTCTTTTAAGTAGATCATAAAGCAGTCTCCAAGTCTGTGAATAACCTTTAAGGGATGCGCGAAATCCGCAAGCAAGAACGTAAAAGTTTAGGAATATAAGTTGAACGTTATCCTGATTTTCTAGGCATGAGGGTCGCCATAGGCTCCTTAAATCAGGTTAAGATCGAAGCTGTCAAGAATAGTTTTGAAAAGTTTTTCGGAAAGGTTGTTATTGAGCCGATCTCGGTTGATGTGCCTCCGCAGCCGATAGGTTTCCACGAGACCCTTCGAGGAGCAGTTTCTAGGGCGAGCAAGGCTTTGAGACTCAGCGGAGCAGAATACGGGGTTGGCCTCGAAGCAGGACTGATAAAAGTTCCGCATAGTATCACTGGATACGTCGATCAGCATATTTGCGCAATCGTGGATCAGGAGCAGCGAGTTACGCTAGGCTTTAGCATGGCCTTCGAGTTTCCGAAGGAAGTCATAGAAAAGCTGCTTGCGGGGAGAGCTGATGAGGCGGAAGAAGTCATGGAAGAGATTTCAGGGATAAAGAGCATCGGAGAAAAATGCGGAGCCATAGGATACCTTAGCAGGGGAGAAATTGAGAGGAGAAGCTTATGCGAGCAGGCGGTGATCTCAGCTCTCATACCGAGGGTAAATCATAGACTATATCCAGGGAGATGGCCAAACACTCGCGAGATACTTGAACGGTGACGAAGGCGGGGATGAGGGTCAGCTCGGCTCATTAACATATAATATGAATAAGATGGTTGTTAAAGCTCCCACGAGCCCAGTCAGCCAGAACGGTATGATTATTCCCTCCAAGCTCAGGCTGAGAAGCTGATAGATCTCAGGGGTTAAGATCTTGGTCAGAAACCCGCCTAAAATCGATCCAGCGAAGATCCCTCCATTAAAGAGAAATTGCTGAATCCCGAAAACCGTTCCTCTAACATCCCTCGGCGTCAGGTCTGCTTGAAGCGCCCTCATGGCGGGCATCGACACCCCGAAGGTCATGCTCAGCGGAATCACCGCCAGCAGAAATATCAGCGGATCTCGGACAAAGGGTATTATGAACAGGCATCCCCTACCAAAAAAGTATCCCAAGATTATTATCGGCTTCCTTCGCCTGATCCTATCAGTTAGATATCCTGAGAGAAGCGTTGCGGGGAGCGCTGAAGCCGCGAACACCGTGAAGAGTATTCCGAGGAAAGCCGGATCCTTGGAGACGTATTGGATCACGTATATCGCTTGAGCTGTCTGAAGTATTCCTAACGCGAAGCCGTTCGCGACGCCGTTGAAGTAGATCACCTTCAGGCTTCT
>CAYXHS010000031.1:0-2170 GCA_964465105.1 uncultured Nitrososphaeria archaeon | reverse complement strand
TTCCTAACGCGAAGCCGTTCGCGACGCCGTTGAAGTAGATCACCTTCAGGCTTCTTGATATGCTTGCTGGAAGGCTCTTCATAAGCGACGATAAACGCTTAAACGTGCTTCCAAGCTCAGAGCCTCGATTAAAGCTACCAGAAGCGGCTTCAGGAAGCGGGAGAACCATCAAGGCTGATGCGAGTGATAAGACCGCTAGGAAGATCGCTGGAGACTTTAACGCCGCCAGATAGTCTACTGGCCCATACAGCATCACCCATCCCTTGTAGATCAATACGCCTATGCTCGGGCCGATGAGCTCAGCTATCAGCATTGAGGCAACGTAGCTTGAAAGAGTTTTCCCCCTTTGCCATCTCCCAGTAACGTCAGCTAGATAAGCTTCAGCGACGGGCCAAACCATCCCCGAAGCCACTCCTTGTAGGGCTCTGGAGATCAGCAATTCGAGAAAGGTGTTGGAGAGGAAGAATCCTAGGCTCGATACGAAGTATAGGAAAAGACCCATTACCATAACCTTCCTCCTCCCTAAGAGATCGCTCAGAACCCCCGATGATAGAGCCGTCGGAGCCCTGGTCGCCATAAACGCCGCCATAAGTATTCCGAACTCTAGGGCGCCAGTATACGCGTGAACGCTCATGGCCAGCTCTGGCAGCTCTTTTAAGACTCCCTTGATTGCGAGGACGAGGTAGGGAAAGATCGGCATGAAGGCTGAGAACCCCAAGTTTACGATGAAGGAGGCTAAGAGAAGCAGCGATACGATGAGACCCGCCTTATGAGCCATATTGGTCAAGCTGGATCAGCTTAAGCTCAACTTTAATAGATTAGCCTCATGACCAGCTTCAACAGTCTCAAGAATGTGGAGAGCGCTTTCCGATAAATGTGAGCTGAGTGAAGGTATGTGTGCGCTAATGACGTGGGAAGATTTCTTCAGGAGTTTAGGTTATCAGCTTCTGTGGCCCCCTCTTCATCTCGAGGCTCAGCGAAGGACGTGCTCATCATCCGGCGAACCATCTTGCTTAATCTGAATTTGAACTTATCCTTAGATCGCGAGCTTCTCCGCCAGCCTGAGGACCTCGAGGTTCAGCTGCTTCTGGTTTCTGCATGCTTCCTCCAAGCTTATCGAGGTCACCTCCCCCTTCTGTATCCCGACGACAGCATCCCCCTTCCCTTCAAGCAGGAGAGATATGGCCTTATCTGCGAAGATGCTTGCGAGGAATCTGCTCCGCGCGGTTGGGCTTCCACCTCTCTGAACATATCCCAGAATGCTCACCCTGACTTCCACTCCGACCTTCCTCTCAATCGCTTCCGCCAGGCTGCGGGTCTTTCCAACTCCTTCAGCGATGACTATTATGCTCGACCTCTTGCCCTTCGCCGCATTACTCTTTAACGTCTTCAGGACCTTTTCCTCATCATACTCGACCTCTGGAACTAGGATTATCTCGGCTCCAGCGGTTAGCCCCACCTCGACCGCCAAGAAGCCTCTTCTTCTACCCATAACCTCGACTATGAAGGTCCTTTCATGAGAGACGGCCGTATCCCTGATCTTGTTTATCTCGCTGAGGGCGGTGTTCACCGCCGTGTCGAAGCCTATCGTCTCATCGGTTCCATAAACGTCGTTATCTATGGAGGCTGGAAGAGCTATGATCTTCGTGTCGGTGAGCTTGCTGAGCTCATGGGCTCCTCGAATCGATCCATCTCCCCCTATGACCAGCAGGCCGTCCAGATCGTTTTCAGCAAGGCTTCTCGCAGCTCTCTCCAATCCCTCCCTCGTCTTGAACTCCAAGCACCTCGAGGTTCTCAGGATCGTTCCGCCTAGGTGAAGTATCCCGCTCACAGATCTCGAGTCAAGCTCCCTGAAGTTGTTTCTTATGACCCCCTCCCATCCTCTCTCGAACCCGATGACCTTAATATCGTTCCAGACCGCGAGCCTGACGGCGGCTCTTATCGCCGCGTTCATCCCAGGAGCATCTCCACCGCTGGTTACGATTCCTATTCTCTTCAACTCTAGCCACCTTCACCAACTCAGAGAATCTGTTACATGATTAAGGTTTACTCCGCTGATTAAATGGATTCGCTTAGCTAATGCGAGGGATAGCGGGTTGCTACTTCTGCTGAGTTCTCCTAGTCCTAGGCGGTGCATAGGGCGTGGGAACGAACTCGACGCTCGGCCTGA
>CAYXHS010000030.1:11820-13218 GCA_964465105.1 uncultured Nitrososphaeria archaeon | reverse complement strand
TGGGCCCGCCGGGATTTGAACCCGGGACCTTCGGCTCCGCAGGCCGACGCCCTATCCATGCTAGGCCACGGGCCCTTTTGCCATGTGGGGATTATGGGCTGCTTCCTCTTTTCTTTTTCTCGATTGCGTTGGTCATCTTGCTTGAATTTTCTAGGTATGACTTTAGCGGAGTTTAGGCTGTAACTCTTAATTGTTCCTTTTTCGGGTATGGTCGTTGGGATGGCGAAAGCCTTTAGGAAGAGCGGGAGCATGCTGGTGGATTTATCGGCAGATGCTGGGCTCGTGATAGTTGATCTTCTCAGGGTTTTGAAGTCCAAGTATAATTACAAGGCTCTTTCAAGGATTACGGGCTGCCCCGTCTCCACCCTAACGAGATATATCACGGGTAAAACCTCTCCAAGGGGGGCTAAGGCTAAGAGGCTTTTAAGGAATCTCCTGAGGAATATCAATCTTCCCGTCCTGATTACCGAGGAGGCCGATTTTGATGGAGGAGATCTCGACCTGACGAAGATCATGTTGAACCCGAACATGATAAAGATAATCGGGGCATACGTCCTTGGGGAATTCGCTGGGATGAAGATAACCTCAATACTTCCACTAGATTTCCTCAGCGTGCCGCTTGCAAGCTATCTCGCCACCTCGATCTCGAGACCTATGCATCTGATATCCAGCGAGCCCATCTCAGCTGACGGCCATTCGATTCCCCTAGTTTTCTCGGATAATGATAGTGGATCTGCAAGAGCTTACTGGCTCTTCGTGAGGAAGAACTGCAAGGGTGAGAGCGTCCTGATGTTAAGCAGCCGAGTACCCGATCCCCGTTTCTTCGATCTTCTGCTCAAGACCCTAATGGGCTATAAGATGGAGCTTGGCGGGTTCTTCTCAGTTGCCGTTAAGGAGGAAGAGCTTAGAAAGCTTAAGATTCCACCAGGAGTTAAGAGATCTTATATACTGATAACTTAGCTCAGGAAAGACTTTCAATCGGCTTCAGGCGTTAAGCGTATTCTCTCCAAGTGTGGCCGCATTTCTTGCATCGGAAGAACTGGGTCATAGGCTCATCGGCGGATCTCGTCTGAAGAGACCAATAGTATGCTTCTCTCGCCCCACACTTTGGGCAAACCACCTCAGTCGTGACAGGCAGCACCTTCTCCTCTTCTCCCTTCTCGATCACCGTAACCGCTGTTACTCCTCGTCTTCGAACCTTCGTGTAGACTACTCCGCCTTGCACGGGTTTCTCATATCCGCATCTCGGGCAGACCCACGCTGGCCTGCTGGTCTTCCTCAAGACCATTATCTTGCCGCATTTGGGGCAGATCTCCACTCCCTTACACCCTTAGTGGAGCGGCATATTCCCCTAATTAAGTTATCTCACTAAAGTTTTTCAAATTCTTCTCTGAGCTG
>CAYXHS010000030.1:0-11720 GCA_964465105.1 uncultured Nitrososphaeria archaeon | reverse complement strand
ATATTCCCCTAATTAAGTTATCTCACTAAAGTTTTTCAAATTCTTCTCTGAGCTGGGCTGATAACTGCTTTAGCTCCTGGAGAGCCTTCTTCACAGCCTCCGAAGCCTTCAGCTTCGAGCCATCGGTCTTAACCCTTAGAAGAACCCTCTTCGTCAGGGGGTGCTCGATGATCGTTCCAGCATACTCGACGCCGTTGATTCTTTGAAGGATCTCGCTGAGAGAGTCGAGCACGCTTGGATCTTCCTCGAGCATTTCAAGCTCCAAGAAGTCTTCCCTGCTTCTCAGAATTCTAACCTTCAGCTCAGCTCACCTCTAGCATGGAGACCAATCGATCCAAGTTTCCATAGCTCGGCACGATTTTACGTTTATGCTTCTCCCCGCACCTAGAGCAGATGAGCCCTCTTCTCGTCTTGGTAAGGATTCCAGAGCACTTGTCGCATATCCCGAGGGCGACGCCTAGGTTGGGTTTCCAGATCGAGAGCCCTATAACTCCCATGAAAGATGTCACGACCTGAGCCATGATGAGGTCTCCCACTCCAACGACCTCCTTCATATCCCCTCTCCCAGATCTCCCTCTGCCTGGAATTATCACGGCGGTTCTTGGATGCTTGAGAGGGCGGCCGTTCGCGGACAAGATGTTCACGACCGCTATCTTATCCTGAACCTCTTTCACCTGAGCCAGAACCACGTCTCCTATCTTCACGCCTTCAGGATTCTTCAGGGGCTTGACCCTGACCTCTCTTCTAGACTTATCGTAAGAGACTTTGCCCAAGATCCTCGAAGAGATTATTCCCCGCTTATCCAAGCTTGTGTTCTCACCTGGATTGAACTCCTCTTGGACGCAGATCGGCTCTCCTGGAGCGACAACCTCACCATCCTTAACGAAGACCATTTCAGGATCAAACCTCCATCAGGAAGTATCTCGGGGTTCTAATGACCTCTTCCCACCTGGCCGCCCCGACGGCTATCAGGGCCTCCATCGGGAGGAGGATCGGCTTATCGAGTGCCTGCTGATCCTCTATTGAGAGTCTGGGGCAAGCCGTGTTGACGAAGCCCTCGAACCCGCTATCCCTAAGCAGATTAACTTCTACGTCGTCCATTATAAGTATCTCAGCGCGCTTACCAGCCTTCCTCAAGGCTTCCCTTAGCTTCACGGCGGCCCCCATCCTATATTGACCAGGCTTAACGCTCACTACAACCCCTATTCTCTCAGCCTCCCTAAACATCTCAATATACCCATACCTTGACCTCAAAAGCTTCTCGACCTCAGCGCTCAGATCATCGAGCCTCCGAAGCTCTGGGTCGAGCGAGTAAACGGGTTTCTCGGTCTGAAGAGCCAAGCCCAAGCCATGGAACCTACTACCAATTATCAAGTAGCATTCCACTTCCCTGGAGAGCCTCAGGAGCGGCTCATATCCGCATCCGAGAACCTGGCCCTCATAGCGAAGAGGCGGGATCGGGGACCCCGTGAGCGCTTCCACGCCGTATTCCTCGAGCTTTTCTCGAACCAGGCTTAATGAGCCTTGCCACTGGATTGTGGCGCCGACTCCTATCCTATGATAGCCTTGAAGGATCTTCCTGCTTTTTTCTAGTGCGGCTAGGATGGGGGCTGGATCGGCTCTCCTGCATTCTAGGTAGAGGGTTGGGATTGGGCTCTTCTCTAGAAACCTCGCGTGGCCTAGGTGTATGATCGCGTCTGCTCCGATGGCTTTGGCGTGAGCTACTGCTAGATCGCATCCTCCCCAGCATCCTCCACCGTGAACGAAAACCATATCGAGCTCGCCTGAAATCTCGTCAATTAGCTTTTGGCGCACCTCTCGAAGCCCTGGAGGAGCTTGAACCAAAACCCTCTTAACCCCATTCTCCCTGATCCACCTCTTAACGCCCTTGATGTCGACCTCATAGCCCTCGATCAGCACTCTCTCCCCGATGAGATCTAAGCCGAGAAGCCAGAATAAGACCTTCGCCTCCGAGAGGAAGCCATAAAGAGAATACTTAAAATAGTCTGGCCTATTGGTGATCTCGCAATCGGAGGATGGCTGGCGAGCCCGAGTTCGAGAAGGCGGATGGCTACGAAGAAGCAATCAGGCTGAGAACCCCAGTTACCGATGACATAGTTGCGCGGTTCGGGGTCATAAGCCCTAACCGAATTCTTATCCACGATTATCCTCTATCGCATCCGCTTACAGCCTTCAATGCGAGCGTGATATACTCTCAGAGAGATGACGTCTTAGAGATCTACACGAGGATAATCTTGGGCTACTATCTCTATGTAAGCAGCATACTCAAGATGCAGGTCCCCCTAGATGACCTCTTCAACAGGTATATCGATGTGAACAGCTACGTCGGCGAGGTCGTAATCTACCCCTCGACGAAATACGATCTCTGGGGAGCCGAGGATCCCAGAGTCTACAAGCTCGATGGAAAGCTTTACATGACCTACACGGGCAGGTCGATAAACTATTACTCGGCCGTAAGGGAGAATCGAACCTTACCCGTGACGGCGGTCTATGACGAGACCCTGAGAACCTGGGCGAAGAAATTCGTCTTCGCCCTATCCGAGAGCTACTTCGGGAAGATCATAAGCAACAAGGACGCCTTCCTCTATAGGGCCGTAGGCGGGGACATATTCCTTCTTCATAGGCCGCACCTGATAACCGACACCTTCCACCTGATGATAAGCAGGGTTGATGAGAAGCTTCTCCTAAACCATAGCCCAGAGATCAAGGTGATCAACGTAGACAACGGGGTCGAGGTTATGCGGCCAGCGCCCTTCGAGCTCAAGATAGGGTGGGCAGCCCCAATCGTAGATTCCAGGAAAAATAGGATCGTCGCCCTGATCCATGGCATCGATAGAGACTCCGTAGCCTACAAGGTCTTCGCGGCGGAGTTTTCGGTCTCGAGAAGCGGGGTGGCGGTTGACGCCATAACCCCGAGATACATAATGGAGCCTAGGAAGCCTTATGAGATTCTCGGTGATAGGCCGCTGACGATCTTCCCATGTGGGGCGGCGAAGGTTGGGAAGGATGAGATCGTGGTAAGCTATGGGGCCGCGGACACCATGATAGGCTTCGGAATTCTCTCTCTGAACAACTTGATGGCCGAGCTCGACAAGGGGAGAATATACTAAAGCGAGTTTATCAGCTCCAGAAACCTCTTGGCGACCTTTTCCTCAGAACGCTCCAAAGCATATCTTCTGGCGTTCTCCGCGATCCTCTCCCTCCTAGACTCGTCTCTCATCAGGGTTTTCAGCTTCTCCCGAAGATCGTCGAGATCTCCGAGCCTATACTTCACGATGGGCCCCTCATCCAAGCTTCCTGGGATGGTCTCAAAGTATCTGGTGTCTGGGGTGATCGTCGGAACGCCCGAGTAAAGGCTCTGAGCTATAGTCGATGACACCACCACACCTCTCGTATCAGCCTTAGGAAGGAGATGCAGATCAACCCCCCTCAACCTCTCATACAGCTTCCTTAAGCTGGGCCGATCGACCTCCTGAATGATCCAAGGCTCATTCACCTTAAGCCTGCTATCGCTTCTAAGAACATAGTAAGCTGCATCACCCCTCTCGCAGAATTCTTTGGCCGCCCGCAGGTAATCCACATACTCGATCTCAGGCTGCCTCCCATAGCTGAAAAACAGAAATCTTCCCTCAGCCCCCTCAGGCCTCCTAGAACCTTGACCATCCACCACCGCGAACGGATAAGGTATCTCCTCGATTCTCCCGACCCCGCTGAGATCATATCCTCGCAGAAGCTCATCACGGTATCTCTTATCGAAGATCGTTAGAGCATCCCACCTCAGCTTAAGCATAGGAGGCACATCTCTCCTCCAAGCCAGATGGATAACCCCTATCAGCCTCGCCTTCTTCCTAATCTTCTCGGAGATGTTCGCAAGTTCTGAGATCGGAAGCCTCCCATAGACCTCAACTATCATCACGTCATAATCCTCGTCTAGGATCGCTTCCCCGATGCTTCCTCCATCGGGATACATCAGCTCGCTCGTTTCCTCATAGGATCTCAAAACCCATTTCTCATCTCTGGTCCTTATCCTCTTGTGATGCCAATCTAGGTTAGCTGACTTGAGCTGAGGGGCGAAGACTATAACCTCGTATCCCATGGATGAGAGCCTTCTGCATAGAAGTTCAGCGTGAAAGCTCACGCCGCATGTCGCGTTCCATCGGGTCAAAAATGCTATTCTCATCCATAGATGAAAGCTGTGCGAGCTAAATCTTAACCATTAATTGAAAAATTTATCAATAGAAGCTCTTGAAAATGCTCAGATGATAGTCGGGAATAAAGGTAAAAATGCTCCGAACCTAAGGAAAGGATACTGCGCCATGTGAAAGCCGTGTGAAAGCATGAAAGAGCCTGCTATCAAATATAGGATAGTGAGGAGGTCCGTGAAGCATCCTAGGCTGGAGCTATGGGGAGATGAGCTTAGGGTCATAGTTCCAGAGAACATGGATCCGCTGAAGGTGATGAGGGAGAATAGGAGATGGATACTGAGACAGGCTGAGTTCGTGAGAAAGGCCTCGTTAATCGCCAGATCCCTCGAGCTCATCCCTAGAACCAGAAAGAAGTTCAAGGCCCTCGTTCAAAGGGCCGTTAAAGAATATGAGAAGCTTTTGAACCTGAACGTGAACAAGGTTTTCATCAGGAAGATGAAGAGCTGTTGGGGAAGCTGCAGCAGCGAGAGAAACATAACGATAAACCGCGAGGCTCAGTTTCTCCCCGAGAAGTTGGTAAGATATATCGTCTATCATGAGCTATGTCATCTAATAAGGTGGAGGCACGACAAAGAGTTCAACGAGCTCGTATCGCGGGAGTTTCCAGACTACGAGCGCCTAGACCTAGAACTTCAAGCATATTGGATAAAGCTGAGAGAAATGCAGAAAACTGAAGGCAAGCTCAAGCTTTCTTGAATGCTCTCTCATTCAGGTAAATGTGGCTGACATACGAAGTTTTTCGCTTAAGGCTCTTTCCTTTAATCTTGACTAAGCTCTTTTTCTGAGCAAGATTGCGATTCATCTTCATGATGGACTTGCCCACAGGATACCCCATTCCACTTTCCCCAACGTGATAATCCTACAGTCGAGCCTATAATTCTTTCCTATGAGGATATGGCTATATTGTGGGTTTTGTTGTGTGTGCTGAGCTGCTGATGCTTAGGCTTGGTTTTCCGATCTGGTATGGTTATGGTGAGAGGGTTGAGGAGCTGATCCGAGAGGCGAGGAAGACTGGGTTCGATTACCTGGAGGTGAGCCTGGATTATCCGTGGCCGTTCAAGGGAAGTTTTCAGCTGAGCAAGGTGGTGAAAGCTGCTCTCAGCGAAGGTCTCTCGATAGCTTTCCACGCTCCATGGAGGGATCTCCGCCTTTCCTCCCCATTCGAGGACATTAGAAACGCGTCTCTCAAAGTTTTCGAGAAGGTTATTTCCGAGATCTCAAGTTATGAAATCGATTATCTCGTCGTCCACCTGTCGACGGATCAGGCGGCTGACAGGATCGAGGAGATCAGGGAAGAGGTTTTGGATGCGGCGTTGAGCTCGGTGGACTCCTTGAAGGGAATCTCTGAAAATTTAGGGCTGAGGCTCGTGGTAGAGAACGTTCGAGAAGACCTAGACATGTTCAGGAAGATCGCCTCGAGGGCTTCGAGGATATGCTTGGACGTTGGGCATGTGATAATATCGACCGTGAGAAGGCTTGGGAGGGAAAGGGTCGACGAGGAGCTTGAGAGATGGCTGGACGCCTTGAAGGATAGGATCGAGATCATGCACTACAGCGGGGTGAGATTTGAGGGAAAGTGGGTCAGGGATCATCAGCTCACGGACAGCTCAGACAAATATCTCAGGCGCATCAAGAACAAGCTTAAGGAGATAAAGCCGAGAGGCTTCCTGCTTGAGGTTTTCGAGGGAAGAGGCGAGGACGAGCACGTTAGGCCAAGCCATCTAGCGGACGCCGTATCCTTCCTGAAGAAAGCTTGATTGAAGATCTTCCTTAAATCGAGCCCCCCACGATGAAGTCTGGATGAGCCGAAGAAGCGAGATCCTAGAGGAGTTCTTCATAGATCTTCAATCCTCTCTCAGCAAGCTCATCCAAAGATCTTGGAGAGTGGTCGAGCTTGACAGGCTGGAGGTGGTTGCAGCCGTAGACGTAGCATATGCGAATGACCTCGCATCAGCCGCCGCGGTGAGCTGGAGCCTGAAAGAGGACAAGCCGATAGAGGAGAGAAAGCTGCTCTGCGAGGCCACGTACCCCTATGTTCCAGGGCTGCTATTTCTTCGAGAAGCGCCGATAATGCTCAAGGCGGTCAAGCTCCTGAGCTCGAGCTGGCAGCTGCTTCTCGTCGATGGCCATGGATTGCTTCATCCTAGGAAGATGGGTTTAGCGGTCTTCCTCGGCCTGGCCTTGAATAGACCTACCTTGGGGGTCGCGAAGTCGCTTCTAGTTGGATCGGAGAAGCCTGGCGGCTGGTTCGGGGAGGTGGAAGTCTCGGGAGAGGTTTTGGGATACTGGTTTAAGCCTGAGAAGGGTAGAAGGTTTTACGCCAGCCCTGGATACATGATCGAGGTGAGACAGGTTCCAGAGATAATCGAGATGCTCGGAGGCCGTTACCCGAAGCCTCTAAGCCTCGCGGACAAGCTCTCAAAGGAGCAGCTCAGGTAAGAAGTTTACGGCTTTTCCCGCCGACCTCTCTGAGCCGCGATCGTGCCTGCTTCCTCCAAAATCTTTCTCGCCTCCTCGCTAAGCTGAGGGCTCATGCCAGCAGTCTCGGGCACGTCCCCCATGTTAACCGAAAGATCTTCGATCATGTCCATCAACTCGACTAAACCGTTCGATGCCGCTGGAGCCACCCCTCGAACCTCCTGGCTTGCAACCGCCAAGACGTCCTTAAGCGGGATTATTATCTTGCTCGCGCTGCTCAGATCCTTGACGGCTTCGATCCTGTAGATCACGCCTTCGAGAAGGAGGCTGGCATGGGTGATCCTTCTATGGATCTTCCTCAGCTCAGCGAGCTCCTCAGCATACATCGCGGCTTTCTCTTCATCTTTCTCGAGATGAGCCTTAACCACCTGCTCGAACAGCTCCCTATGCTTGACCTCGATCTCCTTAACCCGCCTAGAGAGCCTGGCCTTGATCAAGCTCAGCCTCTCCAAGACATCGCTCATGCTCAGCTTCCTCTCCTGCTTCCTCCTCTTCCAGAAGGCGAACCGCATGCAGGCAGACGTTCCTCAAGCATCTAGAAATAACTTCTTGGAAAGGCAGGAAAGAGGTATTGGCTTAGAGGATTCTGGGAGAATACCCGTGGAATACGTCTTCCAGTTTTTAAGGCAGCTTAATGAATAGGTCGATGAGCCTTGCTGGAAAACCTTCTCCAAGCCCTGATATTCGTCCTCCCAGCATATGTTGCGAACGGAGCTCCAGTCATCGGGGTCAAGCTTATCGGCCGAGCTACGCCGATCGATCGGGGGGCCAAGGCTTGGGATGGAAGAAGGGTTCTCGGAGACGGGAAGACCATCGAGGGGCTCATCGTCGGGATCTCCTCTGGAGCTGCGGCTGGCCTGCTGATACTTCTCTGCTTCCCGCAATTTTATAGAGGTATCTTCGAGCCCCTGACCTTAAGCGTTGGAGCGATCCTCGGAGACATCTTCGGATCCTTCGTGAAGCGTAGGCTTGGGCTGAAGAGGGGGCAGCCTGCTCCAGGCCTCGATCAGCTTGGATTCGTGTGCTTCGCGTTAGCTCTCTCGATTATCGTTTATGGGGTTCCAGCCTGGCTCGACGTGGCGACCTTAATCTCCCTGCTCCTGATCACGGCTTTCCTTCACGTCGGGACGAACTATCTGGCATATCTCTTAGGGTTGAAGAGGGAGCCGTACTAGCCCATCATCCCTCGCAAGGCGATCATCGCGAAGATCGAGAGGAAGACGACCACGTAGAGTATCAGGAGGATGTTTCTCATCCGCTTCTGCCTAGACTCCATCCGCCTGTGAACGCTCTCACACTCATCTGAGCAGAACTCTCGGCCTGGAGGAATGGCCTTCCCGCAGATCCTACAATGCCTGTGATCGACTATCCTGACCTTCTTCTCCTTCTTCCCGCTCAACGCATGATAACAGGTTTCCACAATCTATTATCTATTTGCGTTTTCTAAGCGGCTGGCCACACGAGCTTAATTTTAAATTCTAACCTGATCGCTTGAAAATGCAATTTGAGCGAAAGAAGATCGGAAAACATACTGATGGACCTCTTGCCGCTGACGATAGCGTATTTTCTCGTGAACTTCGGCGGCTGGCTGTGGTATGCTCTCTGGGGAAAGTATCTCGTCTTGGATCTCGGGTTCAGCGGAGGTGACCTTGGCCTAGTAATGACCTTCTATAACCTCTTCTACGCTCTGGCGACCCTCCCCTCTGGAAGGCTGGCTGACGTGATAGACTCTAGGAGGATACTTTTCGCAGGAGCCTTGATATACGCTGTCGGCGTTTTCACGCTGGCGTTCTCCAGAGATTTCGCGTCGATAGCTTTGGTGTGCATCCTGATGGGCTTCGGGGAAGGAGCATTCTTCACCTCCGCGACAATCTACGCGGTTAGGAGAGGTGGGTTAGGCAGAGCTGGAATGACCTATGGATTCGTCTTCTCAGCTGGTCTGCTTGGAGAGGTTCTCGGATCGCTCGCGAGCGGCTACCTGAAGGAGAGCCTTGGAAGCAGAAGCCTCTTCCTGATAAGCTTCATGGTCATAATCTCGACCCTCCCCCTAATCCCCTTGCTCAGAAGGGAGCATCTAACCAAGCTCGTGAGGAGCAAGCCCGTGAGCTTGATCAAGATACTCAGAGATCACTCGGAGTTCAGGCTTCTCGCCCTGGGCTTGATCTTCCACTCGATAGGCTTCAACGCGGTTCTCTCATTCTTCTCGGTTTACGCTGGGGAGCTCGGCTTACCAGATAGCGGGATAGGTCTCGTGAACTTCGCTTGGATCCTCTCCACGTTCGCGATGACCATGCCTTGGAGCTTCCTAGCGGATAGGCTTGAAAGCAGGCTCATCCTCCTAAGCCACGTGGTCTGCTCCTCATTCTCCTGGCTGACCTATGCCCACTCATGGAGTTTCGGATCGTTGATCGCGGCGGCTGTCCTAATGGGGTTGGTGGGCTCGATGGATATGCCTGCGAGGAGGAAGCTCGTGGCCGAGCTTGAGCGAGGCTATGGCGTTGGAACCCTTATAGGCTCCCTCGACCTGATAACGATGCTCTCAGCAATACCCGCCCCGATGATCGGAGGTTTGATCTATCAGGCCACGGGGTCTAGGCTCGTCTTCTGGATGGCCTCGCTCATAAACATCTTCGGGATACCGTTTCTCCTGAAGATCGGCAAGATCAACCCCGCTCGATCAGATGCTTAACGCTTTGAACGAACTTCCAGATCCTATCGTTTACATGGTGAATGTTCTCGGCGATCTTTCCCTTGCTCATCTCTCTGCACCTATCGAGGTTTTCAAGAGCTATCGAGATCGAGAGCGGCTTAAGATTTCTTTCATCCCTGATTACCAGAAGATCGCCCTTCCTAAATTCCCCTCTGAAATCGGTTACGCCTGGTCTCATCACGTCTGCTCCCCTAGCTATGTAGGGGACGGCTCCCATATCCACTATCAGGGCTGGAAGCCTATCCAAGAGTCCCCGATTATACTCCTCGTGAACTGTTGGAAAAATCGTTTCATCTTTCTCGCAAAGGATGAAGCCGAGTATCCTGTATATCGTGAAGCCCTCCTCCACTATCCTGAGAACGTTTCTAGGCTTATCAGCCTCCAAGCTCTTCGCCCAGCTAAGCTCCTTAAGCCTACTCAGAAGCTTTGCGGCATCCCGCTTGCTGAGATAGTTCGCCTTCATAGTTTTCGAGCCAGCTCCACGAGAAAATGATAAGCCTCATCCAAGCTTTTAACCCTTCTCACATACCCGCTCTCGTAAACGCTTCTATTCCACGGCCTATCGTAAAGAAGCAAGATCTTCCCCCTCATCAAGCATCCATCAACGATCAGAGGAGAATCATCTATGAAGACATCGTAATCAAGCTTTGCCTTAAGCCGGCTGCTGCTAATCCAAACGTAATCGTCATAGGGTATCCTGTGAGCTTCAAGCCATCTGAGAGTATATCTCTCCGTTTCCCTCGGCCTTGCCGTAACTATGTCCAGCTTTCCGAGAGACTTGATCCTGGCGACCTTCTCGGAGATGTTCGGCTCGGTTGGAGGGATCTCCCACCACATTCTCCAAGCCTCGTTCATGAGCTTCATGAACTCGTCCCCGCTGATTCCAAGGTTCTTCCAGAAGTCCCACTCAACCAAATCCTCATAGCCGATCTTCTGCTCGGACCTCCTGTTCCAAAGTCTTACCCAAAGTCTCATGGTGTCCGCCAAAACCCCATCAACATCCAAGGCTATCCTAAGCAAGCTTCGCCCTTAACCCCCTTTTCTCAACCGGCTAGCTATATCGATTGCCTTTTCTTCACTTAAATACCAGAATGAACAACCTATCTCGGAGAATCACAGGGTATGGAAAGGCTCGCGCTTCAGAGGATTTCAAGCTTCGTAAGATCTCCCCCAATATTCTCATCATCGGATAAGGTGTCAGCTCTGATAGGAGAGCTTCGCAGATTAGGGGCATATGAAGCTCTCATAGAATCTGGGTCTAAGCCTAAGCTCATAACCCTTCTAGATCTCCTCAAGGCACCGGACCCCGAGCGCACATCCATAGGGAAGATCGCGAGGTCTGCTGTCCCGATAAATTTCGAGGCCCCGATCTTGGAGGCGGCGGACTTGATGATCATGAACGAGGCTTGGAGCCTGATCGCTAAAAGAGGTGACGAGGTTCTGGGAGTGATCTCTCAGCTCGACATAGTCAGCGCCCTCTCAAAGCATCACCTCCTCCAAGGTGTCTCATGTGGAGAGATCATGCGCTCGGATCCGCCGCGCGTAAGCGCCGAGGATAAGCTGTCAACGGCCAGATCGATTATGCGAAAGAAGGCTCTTTCCTATCTCCCAGTGGTGAGGGATGAGAGCCTCGTGGGAGGATTGTCTATCGAGGATCTGGTCTTCAACATGCTTCAGCCCAGGGAGAGCGCTACGAGAGGTGATCGGGGAGGAGGAGACGCTAGAATATGGAGCATACCTGTCAAAAGCGTTATGGATAGGTCGCCGATCAGGGTCGGCAGAGACTATCCCGCCTCAGAAGCCTTGGAAAGAATGCTGAACATGAAAAAGAACGCGTGCATAATCGAAGAGAATTCCAAACCCCTGGGGATAATAACCCCGAGAGAGATAGTCTCCACGCTTTTGAGATTCAAGCCTAAGGAGGAGCCGCACATATACGTCCTCGGATTGCCTGAAGCTGGAGACTTCCTAGAGCTGAAGACCGCCGAAGATAAGCTCGTCAGAACGTTTGATCGAATCTTCAAGCGTCATAAGCCCATAGTCGAGGTCGTGATAGACATCAAGCGGAAGAAGATCCGCGGTGAGAGAGCCCTGTATCGAGTAAGCGCCAGAATCTATTTTCCTGGAAGAATTTTAAACGTCTCAGCTCAGGGATGGTATCTCTCGAAAGTTCTAGATGACCTATGCAGGAGGCTCAGCAGGATTAGGTCTAGGGAAAGAAGGAGACCTCCCAGGGGAGCAAGTCTCTGATAGCGAAGCTCAGAATGACTTGAGTTTCATGCCCTTATTCTCGATAATCGCATAGC
>CAYXHS010000029.1:6335-13614 GCA_964465105.1 uncultured Nitrososphaeria archaeon | reverse complement strand
ACCCCCGACCCCCGGGTTAAGAGCCCGGCGCTCCACCTGGCTGAGCTACGGGCCCTTCGATTTTTGAGCTGTTTTGGGATTTATTTATGTTTAGTCTTTGTCTATGTTTAGATGGTTTGTGGGTTGTTGGGGTTGATTTGGCTGGGTCTTCTAGGAGGGTTACGGGGCTTTGTCGCATGGGCTTTGAGCTTGCTGCTGAGCTTTCTAAAGCTTACTCTGACGATGAGATACTTGCATTCGTCTCGAGGGACATCGTGAACATCGTCGCGATCGATGCTCCCTTAACCTATCCAGGCCCTGGCAGGAGATTTAGGAGCTGTGATGCAGAGCTTAGGAGGATTGGGATAAAGCTTTTCCCACCGCTTCTGGGCCCAATGAAAGCTTTGACCGATCGTGGGGTTAAGTTGAGGGAGGCTTTGGAGAGGCGAGGCTACAGGGTCATCGAGGTCTTTCCTACTGGAGCTCGCGTCTTCTTGGGGCTGCCGCCTAAGAGAGCGGGAAGAGAAGCTCTTCGAGAAGCGTTAAGCCGTCTTGGGGTAAGGGGGATACCTGAGAACGCTGATCAGCATTTGCTTGATGCGGTCATCTGCGCTCTGATAGGCTTATACTATCTCAAAGGAGAGTATGTTGAGTTCGGAAGCCCCGAGGAAGGAGTTATAGTTATGCCTAAACCTCGCCGCCGATCTACCTGAAGGACGCCCTCCTGGAGAGAAGCTTCGGCAGGGGGAGCCTCTTGAAAGGTTTGCCCTCCGTCTCGCCTTTTATCCTCGCCGTGAGCTGATCTAAGGACATCTTCTCCACCTTCCCGCTCCTCCTAACTCTAACGCTGAGAAGCCCGCTCTCCCGCTCCCGCTCGCCGTAGACGACTATGTATGGGATCCATTCGGTCTCAGCATCCCTGATCCGCTTGTCCAAAGTCTCGTCTCGGTCATCTACGTCCGCCCTCACCTTCGCCTTCTCAAGCTCATCAAGGAGCTTAAGGCAGTCCTCGAGGTATTCGGGTCTCACGGGAATTAATCTAACCTGGGTTGGCGAAAGCCATGTTGGGAACATGGGCTTCTCGCCTCTCTCCATCATCATGTAAGCCTTTTCCAAGAGAGCATAGATCACGCGCTCGATGGCTCCGCTGGGAGAGCAATGAAGTATTATCGGATACACCCTTTCGCCCTCCTCGTTAACATAGGTTATCCCATAGGACTTCGCGTTCTCAACATCTATCTGATCCGTGGAGAGAGCCGCAGCTTTCCGCTGACAGTCCACGAAGTTGAACTCCCACTTCAGGATGAAGTAGAAGTATCTTTCACTCCACATCTCAGCTAAGACTGGTTTGCCGAATGCTCTCACGAGCTCGAAGATGAATTCCCTGTTCTGATCGTAGAAGTCCTTTGTGAACCTTATCGCCATCTCCAGGTCGTCTCTGGTCAAGCCTATTCCCTCCATCACTTCCAAGCTCAGCTTAAGCCTCCTCCTCATCTCCTCCTTGGCCTGCTCCAAGTCTCTGCAGATAGCGTGAACATCGGGCATCGTGAAGGCTCTAAGCCTCTTCAACCCAACGAGCTCTCCGCTCTTCTCCCTCCTGAAGCTGTATCTCGTGAGCTCGTAAAGCCTGAGGGGAAGATTCCTGTAAGACAAGCTCATGTCCTTCGCTATCAGAAATTGGCCGAAGCATGCGGCGAACCTAAGGAAGTATCTTTTATCCTCGGTTGGGATTACGTATTGTCTGGCTGGGAACTTGTGGAGATACTTTTTCAGGCTTGGATGGCTCATGTCATACATTATCGGCGTCTCAACCTCAACCCCACCGTACTCTATCACCTTCTCGGTTACATATTGCTCGAGCAAACTTTTGATCAGCCTACCCTTAGCATACCACCTGAGATTTCCTGGATCGCTTGCGGGCTCATAGTCCGCTATCTCAAGCCTCTTCATCAGGGAGACGTGGGGAGGCTGCTCCAAGACCGCTCTAGACTTCTGGATCTCATATCTGGCGAATGCCTCGAGGTTCTCATGGCCCTTGAAGTCGAAGTCCTCGACTGGGATCATGTCTCCCTCGGGCGTGAGAATGTACCAGAATGATTCCAGCTTCTCCTCCATCAAGAGCGCTTGCGGAACCTCTTCAGCCTTCCTCATCGACGTTGCCTCATAGCTTCTGAGCTGCTCAGCAAGCGGGTGCCCCTTAACGGATATTATGAGCCTCTTGTTCCAGCCGAATGGAGCGGAGTGGACTTCTAAGCCTAGGGACTTTGCCTCCTCCCTCATGGCTTTGAGTATTGGGAGGGCTTCTCCAGGCGGAGCGAGGTTCATGCTTAAGTGAGCGTAGGGATAGATCACGAGCCTTGGAATCCTAAGCCTTTTCATGAGGTCGGCGGCCTCGCGGACGGCCTCCCTGGCCAGATCGGCGTCATCTCCCTTCTCGATGCACGTCAAGAGCAGCAGAGCCTCCTCAATCCTATGAGCCTTCTTTTCAGCCTCCTCGTAAATCGCGCTCTCAGGTCTTATGGGTTCATACTCAACGTAATCGACGTGGAGCTGTAGAACTCTCATCCGATCACCTCGGCCTAGACCACGCCATAGCGCATCCTCTCTATCCTGCGCTCCTCTCTGGTCAACTTCTTAAACTGCTTCCAGTGAACCTCACAGAGATAAGCTCTTCTTCCAGCAGCCTCAACCTTCATGCTCGACGGTATCCTCTGCGCGGAAACAGATTTGACTGCCTTCTCCTCGCATCCAGCAACCGAACACTTAACTCCCTTGGAAACCTTTCCCACGGCTCATCACCACGGCTTCGCTTCTCTCAGCCTCACAGCCCGCTTATCATCTTTTGATCCATCTGCTCTGATAGCGGTTCCAATATGACTACGCCTTCTACGGGCCTTATCTCGAAGGTGTAGATCGCTGAGTCGGCCTTGCTCCACCTCATCTTCCTCACGTAGATCGTTTTGAGAAGCTTGCCATAGAACCTGACGACGCCGAGGACTATGACCCCTGATGAGAGGAATTCCTCGAAGCCGAACCTGCTGAGCCTGTTCGATCCAGTGGGTATGTCGCATGTGAGCATGGTCGTCGCCCCGAACCTCTCCTCGATCATGTTCACTATCTCCCTCAGGTATTCTCTGATTACGAGCTCGTCCTTCGCTCCAGCGGCTAGAGCTGAGATCGGGTCTAAGACGATCCTGCTGATGTTTCTGCCCTTGGCGATCCTGGCTAAGGCGTTGACGAACGCCTTGCTTTCTTTCCCAAATCTTCTGAGATCCTCGGCATATAATCTCAGCTCGAATGGGTGGAATATTCCCTGGTCTATGTATTCCCAGAAGTTCCATCCAAGGGATAGCGCCCCTCTAAGCACGCCCTCGATCCTCTCATCGAGCGACACGTATATGCACTGTTCGCCGTTCTTCAAGCCCTCGAGAATGAACTGGAGGCTCAGGATCGTTTTCCCCACGCCCGTCTCGCCCGTCACGAGATAGGTTCTTCCCTTAAGCAATCCTCCTCCGAGCATCTGATCGAGCTTTGAAATCCCTGTCGAGATCCTTTCAAACGGTTCCATAACCAATCCCTTCACGGAAACCTGATCTGATAAAGGTTTTATCGGAGGTTAGGTTATAAACTTGCCGTTCTCGTAGATCAGGTCGCCGTCTCCGAAGACCTTTCCCTTCTTAAGGTCTAGGATCAGATCCCAGTGGATAGAAGACTTGTTCACTCCTCCGGTCTCGGGATACGCGGCGCCGAGCGCGAGATGCATGGTTCCTCCGATCTTCTCATCTAGGAGGATCTGCTTGGTTGGCTTGCTTATGTTATAGTTTAGGCCGAATGCGACTTCCCCCAGCCTCTTAGCGCCCTCATCGGTCTCGAGGATCTTCTTCAGCTTCTCCTCGCCCTTCTCAGCGGAGGCTTCAATCACCTTTCCTCTCTTAAAGCTCAGCCTAACGCCTTCCACTTCGAACCCTCCCCAGACCGCTGGAAAGCTGAACCTGACCTGGCCCTCAACCCCATCCTCGACTGGGGCGGTGAAAACCTCTCCCGCTGGCATGTTATGATGCCCGTCATCGTTTATCCACTTTCTTCCGCCCACCTTTATCAGGAGATCTGTGTCCTCGGATACGATCTTAAGCTCGTCGATCTTGCTCAATAGATCCGCTACGTGTTTCTGCGTTTCAGCCTGCTCGCTCCAGGCGGCGACAGGATCGGATTGATCGACCATGCACGCGTGGAAGACGAAGTCCTCGTATTCCATGGGGCCCATTCCAGCTTCTTGGGCCAGGGCGTTGGTCGGATAGATTGAGACGTTCCATCGAAGCTCTCCAGATGCTTGTCTCCGCATGAATATCTCGGTGAGCTCGGCTCTGGCCGCCCTCCTAACCCTTATCTTCTCTGGGTCGACTCCGATGAGAGGCTTCGCGTGGCTGTGAGAGATTATCGAGATCGAGACATCTATCTTCTCTTGGATGAACTTCTCTATCGGGGATAAGTGTTTTAAGACCTTCTCGTCGGCGTGTCTGTAGAATATTTCCTCTATTGAGCTGTCGCTGAGGAGGATGTGCGGATAGCCTCCTCTCTCGACGACGACCTTAACCAGCTCCCTGACAAGCGGCAGAGCCTCCACTCCTGCTCGAATCACCACCTCGTCGCCAGGCTTAATCGAGACGCTGTATTCTGAGATGAGCTTAGCCAGCCTGGATACCCTTGGATCAACCATGAGAATTAACTGGTAGACCCAGCCTTTAAGGATTTGATAAAGCTCCCTACCGAGGCTTCGCCTGAAAACCCTTTATCGCTGAGATCACCTCCTTACATCTATCGAGGCTCTCCTCAGCTATCGTCCCAGTTACCACTATATCCGCTCCAGCCCTAAGAACCTTAATAGCATCTTCAGAGCTCCTAATTCCCCCGCCGACGATAAGCGGCACCTCGATAACCCGCTTGACAGCCTCTATGGTCGATGGAGGCAGAGGCTTCTTCGCTCCAGATCCAGCCTCAAGGTAGATGAACCTCATCCCAAGGTATTGGGCGGCGAGAGCATAGCACGCTGCAACCTCCCCTCGATCGACTGGAAGCGGAAGAGCTCTTCCCATCGCTGCGACCGCCGTGTCTCCGCCGAAGACCAGGTAACCCATCGGAATCGCCTCGAGCTTATATTGCTTCACGAGGACGGCTCCCTGCGATTGGGCTCCTATGATGAAATAGTGGTCGACGCTGTTGAGGAGGCTCATGAACCATATCGCGTCAGCGTATCTCGTTATGCTCGTGATATTGTTAGGGAATATTATGACTGGAATCGATATGGATTCCTTAATCGTTTTTATCAGCTCATCTATCATCGACTGGGAGAAGAACGTCGACCCGCCAACCATGATCCCATCAGATCCAGCTTCCTCAGCCTCCCGAGCTATCGAAGCCGCGTTCGCTGGAGAGGTTTCTTCAGGATCTATCAAGAGGAGGTGCAGCTTCTCTCCAGCCTCGATCTTCCTCAGAAGATATTCCTCAACCCTGCCTACTCTCAAATGCCTCATGAGATTCACCCTGCCCCTCAGGCTTAGGTAAACCCATTTCAGGCTGCTCTGAGGGCGGCTTGGTTTCAGCTGGCTGCTGGGCTGAAACTTCGACAGGTTTTCTGGCTCCGGTTACTATATCGTAGAATTCTGCGTAAGCGTCAACAGGCATGTATGATGGAAGCCACCTAACCTCCACGCTGGTCTTACAGTTCCCGCACATGACCTTAGCTCGATCCGACCCCTCCTCATGATATACCGCTACCGCCAGCTCGTTGCAGAGCGGACAAGTGAAAAGCTTCGGAAACGGCTTGACAACTCGCTTAATGATCTTCCTCCTTCTACGCCCCATAATCTCACATCCTCCAAGATTATGCTGAGTGCTCTGATTTTTAAGTGCATACAGCTAATAAATATTAGAGTGCTTTGAGGCACAGAATTGGAGAGAATTTGATAAAGCATCGCGTCAGGGTTGGACTAGTAACCCTAGATTTGAGGCTTGCCGCCCTAGTTAGAAAGATCTCTCATGAATATCGCTTGGATGTGGTTCATGCGGCGAGCTCGGAGGAGCTTCCCCTAGATGTCGAGGTCGTGATAGCCAAGCGGGCTGAAGGTCTCAAAATCGATCGTAAGAAGGTCCTCTACTGGGAAGACTTCGGCTCGATGAATGAGCTTATTGAATGCGCCTTGGAGCTGGCGCTTACAGGTCTGAACTATAGAATGGCCGTAGTCGCGATAGATCCTGGAAAGAGCCTTGGAGCAGCATACCTCCTCGATAACAGGGTTGTTAAAACTAGGACCTATGGAATGATAGAGGAGCTCGTCGAAGACGTTGGAAGGTTTTTGGAAAGACATGAACGGGCGGAGAGGAAATACGTGATCGTCGGGGCGGCTTCAGGCCTTGAACTTGTTAAGCGGATCTTGAAGAGGCTGGAAAGGAGGCTGAGAGGCCACGATGCGACGATAATAGTTTGCGATGAATCGTTCACGAGCAGAGGAATGCTTCCGAAGATTAAGGGGATGAGCAAAGATGAGTACTCGGCTCTAATCCTGTCCCTGAAAAACATTCTGAGGCTTGGATAAAGGGAGGTGGCGATGATGCCTAGCATCAAGTTGCGGAAAGGAAATACCTTGATCCTCTATGGCCCTGCTTCAGCTCTATTGGTCGAGGGAAGAGCATCGGTTCTAGGCTGCCCACTATCGCCTAGGAGGAGATTGGTCGTTAAGAGCTGGAGGTCTAGGCCGATCTACGCCGAGCTTGACTCGGTAATAGACTTCACCTACGGCGAGGAGGGAGGATACGAGGTTATCGACGGCGACACGATTCCAGAGGAGTGGAGGCGTTTCGCCGAGAAAGTTTCCGAAAAGCCTTCAACGACTTGCGTTTATGGTGGAGCGGATTCAGGTAAAACTACACTGGCTACTCTAGTGGCCAACGCTTTCGTCAAGAAACATGGTAGCTCACTATACTTGGACCTTGACCTGGGTCAATCCAACATATGCCCCCCGACTACAATAGGCTACACGCTTCTAAGACATCCCATTCCAGACATCTCCTATCTCAAGATGGAGTTCGGAGAAATCGTGGGCTATACTTCACCGATGCCTTTAGCCGATAAGCACCTTCAAGCCGTCGAAAATCTGACGCGCAGGATGCTGAATACTCACGCGGGAGCCAGCATCTCAATAGATCTCGATGGATGGATTTCAGGGGAACGGGGGATAAGGCATAAGGAGGCGATGCTAAGGATCTTGAAGCCAGACTTCTTGGCCTCCATCGGCGAGATACC
>CAYXHS010000029.1:4866-6235 GCA_964465105.1 uncultured Nitrososphaeria archaeon | reverse complement strand
GGATAGATCCTGCGCTCGAACATGAACAGGTTTTCTGACCCCTCCTCCCTGAGAGCGCTTTCAAGAAGCTTCCTTAACCTAAGCTCGAAAATCTCCCTCACCAGCCTCGTAACCGCCTCAACGGCCGCCTCCCTAAGCTCCGAGGTCAGCGAGCTTCTATCCGAGACCTTGAGATAATGCTTCATGCTCCCGATATATCCTCTGAGCTTCTCTGCGAGGTCGTCGGGAAGCTTGCTGGGCTTCTCATCACTTCTTTCTTGTCTCCAAACGTTCATGAGAGCCTCGTAGACGTTCTCCTCGGGATTGGATGACATTCCACGGAGCAGTAGAGCTAGCATCGTTTAAAGTTTGAGCTCATCCAGCCGATCGACCTTCCTGATATTATCTAGCTCAGATTCATCTGGGCTCTTGACCGAGAGAAAGGCATCTAGAATCTCCTTCGCGATCTCCTCGGAGGTAAGCCTGGCGCTCAGCGCCAAAACGTTCGCATCATTCCATCTCCTCGCCCCCCTAGCGGTCTCAGCGTCAAAGCATAAAGCCGCCCTAATCCCCTTGACCTTGTTCGCCGCGATCGAGACCCCTGTCCCAGTATAGCATATCACGACGCCGAAGTCCGCTGATCTCTCCGCAACCCTTCTAGCGACCTCGACCGCAACATCGGGCCAAGGCTCAAGCTTACCCGACCTAAGGGCTCCAAGCTCCTCAACCACGTGACCCTTAGATCTCAGGTAGCTTACCACGACCCTCGATACGTGATAAACGTCGTCGGATCCGACAGCTATCCTCATATCCGAACTTTCTAGGAGGGAGGACTTTAAGGCTTAATCAAGAAAATCCGTTTTCTGAGACATGTTTATGGTAGGGTTGCGACTCCTCTGCAGAGTAGGAGAGCTGCGGCGGCCAGCGGAAGCCTCACGATCTTGTTCGAGATCGGGGCGAGCTCAAAGCCTTTCAACCTCACCTCCTGAGATCTTATCACCTTGACATGTATTTCTTCGTCCATCGGTAGGGCGACCGAAGACCAGGCTGGATCAAAGCCATCGAGATCGTTTGGATCTATCAGCTGAGCTTTTAGCCCGGTCTTACCGTTTAGGGAGTTTCCAAGCCTGATCAGCCTATGCGTGTCCTGGGTTACGACGACATCGATATGCGATGCCGCATCCTCTCTGGCAGCTTCAGCTAGAAGCTTTACCGTGGAAGGTTTCAAGGCGCCCCACGGAACGTTATCGCTCAATAGCTCTCTAGCCTTCTCAAGCTCCTCCTTAATCGAATACGCTTTTTTGTCCTCGGTGAGCTCATAAAGCCTTTCTGGGTCGGCGGCTAGCATGAGCTGAAGCGATGATCGCGCTATTCTCCCCCTCCACCCTGG
>CAYXHS010000029.1:2001-4766 GCA_964465105.1 uncultured Nitrososphaeria archaeon | reverse complement strand
AAGGCTTCAGCTTTCGCGCTTTCTAAGCACTTATCGCAAACCCATTCAACCTTCTCTAGAGGACCCCCGCATTTAGAGCATCTTTCAGCCTCGACAGGATAGGCAAGCATGCAGGCTTTACATATCTTGAAGTCATGTTTCTTCTTGCATGGCGTTTTGAGGTGATCCGCATCTATGTCAAAGGCGAGCTCTGATCCCAGCCAGCCCTTCTGATCCATGGGGGCTCTCGGATACTTGTAGAAGGCAGATGAATGATATACGTGGAGCGGCGCCTTGTCGACGAGCGCATCCTTGAGCTCTTTCGGGTTGTTGAAGCTCATATGCCTTATCATGATCTTCTCCATGAAGGTGAAGTAGCCGAACTCCCTCTCGGGAAGCCTTTCGGGGACGTAGATCTCATCGCGGCTCTCAAAGTAGTACTTCTTGAAGAGCTTGTGAACGAACCTGGCATCCTCTTCTCCTATGAAGCTCATGCCCCTCCTAACCCTTCTCCAAGGACGAGTAGATTATGTAGACCAAGATCGCGATGAACACCACGATCGCAAGCCAGAAAAGGCTTCCATAAAGCATGTCTAGGAAGGCTTCAAGGCTCATCCTGAAAGCCTAAGCTTCCCGCCAGATTTTAAGGTTACTTCTTGCTCTTACTCAGAGTCGGATGCGAGGATCGTCAGGTCCCCGACGTTGGTGCCAGTCGGCCCCGTGTAGACCGCTCCCCCAACCCTATTGAAGAACTCATTCGAATCATTTTCCCGCAGGAACTTAATGGGGTTCAGCCCGAACTCGATCGCCTCCCAGTAGGTCCGTGGATCCGCTATCGCTCCAGCTGCATCTGATACGCCATCAATCCCATCCGTCCCGACGCTGAGGATCGCGCAGCCTCTTGAATCTTTCAGCTTTATCGATGAGGCTAGGACGAGCTCCTGATTTCTTCCGCCCACGCCTCCTCCTCTGACAGTAACCGTATACTCTCCTCCTAGAATGAGAGCATGTTTTCCTTTCCTCTCGGAAAGCCCTCGGAGAAGCCCGGCCAGAAATATTCCAACCTGGGAAGCCTCTCCCTCGACGAACTTGCTCAGAACCTCGCATCTAAATCCCTTAGAGCTGAGGTAATCGGCGGCAGCGCTGCAGGCGTCTCCAACATCAGCGATTATCACGTTGTCGATCTTCTTGAAGGCTGGATCATCGGGTTTCGGCGTCTCCTCGACCCTTCCCTCAACGCCATCCAAGATCCTCTTCCTGACGTTCTCGGGAACCTTATCCCAAAGGTCATATCTTCTTAGAATGTCGTAAGCGTCCTTGAAGGTCGTGGGGTCGGGAGAGGTCGGACCTGAGCCTATGGACTCTATCTTGTTTCCGACGACATCTGAGAGTATTAGAGTTATCACTTTCGCCTTTGAGAGCTTTTTCCCGAGCCATCCGCCCTTGATCAGGGAGAGATGCTTCCTGACCGTGTTCACCTCATCGATCGTCGCCCCGCTTCCGAGAAGAAGCTTCGTGGTCATTATCTTGTCCATCAGAGTTACTGGAGGGGCTGGAAGGGAGAGCATGGCGGACGCTCCACCTGAGAGCAGGAAGATCACGAGGCTCTTATCCGATATTGATTCAGCGCACTCCATCATCATCTCAGAGGCTTCCACGCTGAGCTCGCTCGGGATGGGATGACTCGAAGGAACGACATCTATCCTTCTCAGGGTAGAGCACTCGCAAAGCTTCATAAGAGACACGATAAGCCCGTTAGAGATCCTGTCCCCGAGAACCTCCTCCATGTACTCCGCCATCTTTATCGACGCCTTTCCAGCCCCCAGCACGATCACCTCATCGAATTCCCGAAGATCAACTCTCAACAAATCCTTCACCAGAAGCAAATGATCCTCAACCTTGACCCTCCTCATGAAGTTCTCAGGCATCACGTTTCTTATGCCCAGCTCCGCCGCCCTGAGAACTTTCTCCCGAAGGCTTGAAAGCTTTCCAGATCTCATTTCCACGAGGTCATCGAAATTTCTTATCAAGCTCCCCTCAGAGGACATTCGCTATGAAATCCTTTATCACAGAGTATAAACATTATTGAGGGCGAAATGAGCTTCATATCCAGAAGGGCCATCGTGCGCGGGATCTTGCTGACTCCATCTGTGGTTTTGGGAAGTTCCATGATAGGAGATGACACCCTGATCGGCGAGTTCGTCTGCATAGGCTACCCAAAGAGGGAGAAGATCTTGAAAACTGTTAAGGGGGTTGAGGACCTTGACGAGCTTAGCGCGGGATCGAGAATAGGGTCTAAATGCGTTGTGAGAAGCCATTCGATAATCTACGAGGAGGTCGAGATAGGAGACTACGTTGAGACCGGCCACGGCGTCTTGATCAGAGAGCAGTCTAGGGTCGGCGTAAACAGCAGGATAGGGAGCTTCAGCCAGCTCGATGGAAGGGTCGAGATAGGAGCGAACGTGAACATACAGTCTGGAGTATATCTCCCCAATCTAACCGTGGTTGAAGACGGCGCATTCATAGGTCCAGGCGTGATAGTCACCAACGACCCCTATCCTGTGAGCAGAAAGCTCCTTGGAGTGAGAATCAGAAGGGGGGCGGTGATCGGAGCGGGAGCTGTTCTCAGAGCTGGGATCGAGGTCGGGGAGAGGGCGGTGGTCGCGGCAGGAGCAATCGTAACCAGAGATGTTCCGCCAGAGGTTGTTGTTATAGGCTCTCCAGCCAGGGTGAAGATGAGCAGGGAGGAGTATGAGGTCAAAAAGAGGAGGCACGAAGGGGAGGAG
>CAYXHS010000029.1:0-1901 GCA_964465105.1 uncultured Nitrososphaeria archaeon | reverse complement strand
AGCTGACCTCTCGCTTATTCTCCTCAGCCCTTCTAAGGCGGTTTCCAAAGCTTCTCCTGGCAAGACCCTGCGGTCGATCAAAACCTCGGAGCTGTCAGGTATCATGTTATCCTTCTCACCTCCCCTGAGAACGGTTACAGCTATGGTCGGCGAGCCTAGAAGGTGATGCTTCCTCTCAGAAAGCTTTCTGGACAGAGACTCAACGTTGAGCGTGAAATCTGATGCGGCGTAAAGCGCGTTTATCCCTTGATCGGGCATGCTGGAATGCGCTTGCCTCCCGATGAACTTAGCGGAGAGGACGAGTCTCCCCTTATGGGCTATGCAGACTTGGAGGTTTGTCGGCTCACCCACCACGGCGTAATCCGCTTTCAACCCGCTGGCAAGAAGCCTCCTAACGCCCTGAGATTCGACTTCCTCATCAGCAACAGCCGCGAAGATCACCTCTCCCCTGAACTTAAGCCCAGAATCGACTATCGCCTTTAACGCGCCGAGCATGGAGGCTATGGATCCTTTCGCGTCCGCAGCCCCTCTACCATAAACCCTCCCCTCTCGGGTAACTCCTTCAAAAGGTGGAGTGCTCCAAGCTTCTCCTGATCCGGCTGGAACCGTGTCAAGGTGGGTTAAAAGCAGAATTCTTGCCCCCTCACCCCATCTAAGAGAGCCTTGGCAGTTCGCTCGATCATTAAACCGATCCACCTTCGCCTTTAACCCCAGCTCCGAAATCCTTTCAGCCAAGAAGCTCGCTATCTCAGCCTCCCTCCCAGGAGGATTCTCAGAGTTTATCCTCACGAGCTTCACCGCCATGGAGACAATATACTCCTCATCTATCCGCATACTCCTCCCCATTCATGGAGATCAGAACAGCTATGATAAAGCTGATACCTTCTTTTGACGGATCTCCGAGGAGCAAACTTATATAACTGCTGGTGACGGATAATTTGAAAGGAGGTAGGTAATGGAGGAGATCTGCCCGATCTGCGGCTTACCGAAATCGATCTGCGCTTGCAAGACTATAAGCAGGGAGCAGCAGAAGGTCAAGATCAAGCTTGAAACCAGGAAGTGGGGGAAGCCCGTAACGATTATCGAGGGCTTAGATGATGGTAAGGAGGATTTGCATAAGCTTGCCAAGAAGCTGAAAGCGGCATGCGCTTCGGGGGGAACTGTGAAGAATAACGTGATAATCTTGCAGGGAGATCATAGGCAGAAGGTCAAAGAGATACTGCTCTCAATAGGGTTGCTCGACGAGAACATAGAGGTATTGTGAGGATCGGGAAGCTAGCTGGCCAGAGGCTGACCTTCAAAAACTTCCTTCAAGCCCTTAAATCTGTTCCTAACCGTTACCTCGGTTACGCCAGCGGCTCTTGCGATGTCCTTCTGGGTTACGGGCTGATTTCTCTCCTGGCACGCCATATATAGGGCTGCTGCAGCCATTCCCACAGGATCCTTCCCGATCGTTGCACCTCTCTTATGGGCTTCTTCAAGGATCTTTAGAGCCTCTTGAACCGTTCCTTCATCAAGCCCGACCTTCGATGCGATCTTATTGAGGTATATTGCTGGATCAGCTACTGGAACCTTTATGTTCAGATGCTTTAGGAGAAGCCTGTAGCCTTGAGCTATCGTCTTCCGCTTGACTATCGGGTAAGCCTTTTCAAGCTCTCTCAAGTCTCTGGGAGCTCCCATTAGCCTGCACGCAGCATAGACCGCCGCAGCCATTATAGATCTGATCGATCTACCTCTGACTAAGCCTGCTTTCAAGGCCTTCCTATAGATCAGCATAGCCGCCTCCGCTATCGTCTGACTCAGCCTAAGCTTGTCAACATATATCTGGAGAATGTTCACCGCCTGCTGAAGGTTTCGAGCCTCGGATGCGCTTACCTGCGACGTCGCGTCAAGCTTCTTCA